>VBII01000111.1 GCA_005887735.1 Chloroflexota bacterium | reverse complement strand
CACCAGAACGCGGTGGGCGCGGTGCCCTCGCCGTTTGACTGCTGGCTGCTGCTGCGCGGGGTCAAGACCCTGGCCTTGAGGGTGGAGCGACAGAGCGAGAACGCGATGGATCTGGCATCAGCCCTTCAACGCCACAAGGCGGTGCGTCGCGTCTTCTATCCCGGTCTCTTGTCACATCCGAACCGCGCCGTGGCCGCGCGCCAGATGCGCATGTTCGGCGGCATGGTGAGCTTTGAGGTGGCGGACGAACCGACCGCGTTCCGCACCCTCGAGCGCCTCAAGATCTTCGCCCTCGCCGAGTCGCTGGGCGCGGTCGAATCTCTGGCCGAGCATCCCGCGCGCATGACTCACGCGTCGATTCCTGCGGCGGAGCGTGAGCGCGCCGGTGTGGGAAACGGCCTGATCCGCCTCTCCGTCGGCGTGGAGGACGTCGCCGACCTGATCGCCGATCTCGAGCTCGCGTTGAACGGTCGGTAGCCACTTCGTCTTGACTCGCCCCTGGCCGATCCCTAAAGTGGGCGGCTCCGTCCAGGCCAAAGTCAATGCAAGGGTCCCGCCACTTCGCATTAGCAACGGCCGTCGCGATCTTCCTGGTCGTGGCTGCTCCCGGCACAGCGCCGGCGTTTGCCGCTACCCCGAAAGCCACTAATGTCGCGCACGTCGCGGCGACCACGGCGCACGTGCAGCGCGAGGTTTTTGGTTTCGCGCTCGCCAGCAGCCTCGCCAATCCTTCCTTCGGTTACCCGAGCTGGAACTTCGACCTCCTGTCGACGGTGGCGTTCTTCGGCCTTCACGTGGGCGGCACGGGGTACTTCGCCGGCGATTCCGCATGGTCGACCTGGAACTCTTCGTCGCTGACGGGCCTTGTCTCAGTCGCCCATCAGCACGGCACCAAGGTCGTGCTCACGGTCGTCCTCCAGGACTTCAGCCCGAACACGCCTGACATGTGCGCCGGGCTCCAGCATGCCGACAACACGGTCGCGGAGACAGTGAACCAGGTGAAGGCCAAAGGCCTCGACGGAGTCAACATCGACTACGAAGGGCTCGACGGCAGCTGCGGCACCAACGACCCGTACTGGGCGCAGCACGCGTTCACCACGTTTGCCGCAAAGATGCGGGCCGGGCTCGGCTCGGCGTACTACCTGTCTGTCGACACCTACGCATCGAGCGCGGCCGACGGTTATGGATTCTTCGATGTCCCCAACCTCGCGTCCTACGTCGATTCATTCTTCGTCATGGCGTACGACCTCGAGTACTCGAACTACTCGCGCTTCCCAACTAGCTGCTCCCGATTCTGCCTCGGCCCGACGGCGCCGCTGAGCGGCTACTACTACAACGACGCTAGCGTTGCTTCTCAGTACGCGTCGGCCGTTGGCGCGGGCAAGGTGATCCTGGGCGTGCCGTACTACGGACGCAAGGCGTGCGTGGGCGGCGCGGTTCCCAACGGATATCCGACGTCGGACGTGTCGGCGGACAGCTACCTGGACGCTCTGACCGAGTCGACGGACCCCGCAGTCGGGGCGGGGAGCTATACAACACATCGCGACGCAAACTCGTCAGGCGGGGAGCGATGGGACACCTGGTACAACACCTCGCTCGGCTGCACGCGCGAGCTGTACTGGGACGACGCCGTCTCCCTTGGCAAGAAGTACGACCTCGTCAACGCGAACAGGCTGCGCGGCGTCGGCATCTGGAACCTCAACTACGGCGGCGGTGCGCCCGAGCTGTGGAAGGCGTTGGCCGGCCACTTCTCTTCGTGCGCGAGCGTGAGCGTCGCTCCAAGCCCGGCCTCACCCCAGGTTGCGGGCACCACCGTGACCTTCACCGCGAGCTCGACCGGATGCGCACAGCCGCTCTATCAGTTCTGGGTCCGGCCTCCTGGTACGCAGGCGTGGCAGATCGTTCAGGCCTACTCGAGCAGCAGCACCTTCAGATGGAACACCGCGAGCCTGGCTGCCGGCACCTACCTGTACACCGCCTGGGCCCGCGACGCGTCGAGCGGCGGCACCCAGTGCAGCTCCCTCGGCTGCAACGACGCTTTCTTCGCCGCGGCTTCGTTCACGGTGGTCAGGCCGTGCACCTCGGTCACCGACTCGGTCTCGCCGACCTCCCCGCAGCTTTCCGGCACGCCCGTCACCTTCAGCGCAAGCGCAGCGGGCTGTCCGCATCCCCTCTACCAGTTCTGGACGCTGGCGCCTGGCTCGCAGACATGGCAGGTCGTGCAGCAGTACTCGAGCAGCGCCACCTTTACCTGGAAGACCGCGGCCCTGCCCACCGGCACATATCTGTACACGGTGTGGGCTCGAGATGCATCGAGCACAGGCACGGTCTGCAGCTACCTGGGCTGCAACGACGCCTACTATCCGGGCACCCAGTTCGGCCTCACCACGCCATGCAAGTCCGTTACGGACGCAGCGACCCCGAGCTCGCCGCAGCTGGCCGGCGCGGCGGTCACATTCTCGGCGAGCGCGGCCGGCTGCCCACACCCGCTCTACCAGTTCTGGGCCCTGACCCCGGGCACAAGCACATGGCAGATCGTGCAGCCTTACTCGACCAGCTCTACCTTCACCTGGAAGACCTCCGGCCTCGCGCCGGGCACCTACCTCTACACCGTTTGGGCCCGTGACGCGGCGAGCACCGGCACGGCCTGCAGCTACCTGGGATGCAACGACGCGTACTTTCCCGGCACCGCCTACCTCGTGGACAAGCCGTGCGCCTCGGTCACCGACTCGGTCACGCCGGGCGGCCCGCAGCTGAGCGGCACGAAGGTCACGTTTGCCGCCTCCGCCTCGGGATGCCTGCACCCGCTCTACCAGTTCTGGGCCCTGACCCCGGGCACAAGCACATGGCAGATCGTGCAGCCTTACTCGACCAGCTCTACCTTCACCTGGAAGACCTCGGGCCTCGCGCCGGGCACCTACCTCTACACCGTTTGGGCCCGTGACGCGGCGAGCACCGGCACGGCCTGCAGCTACCTGGGATGCAACGACGCGTACTTTCCCGGCACCGCCTACCTCGTGGACAAGCCGTGCGCCTCGGTCACCGACTCGGTCACGCCGGGCGGCCCGCAGCTGAGCGGCACGAAGGTCACGTTTGCCGCCTCCGCCTCGGGATGCCTGCATCCGCTCTACCAGTTCTGGATCCTGCCCCCGGGCAGCACGACCTGGCAGATCGTGCAGCCTTACTCCACGAGCTCGACGTACACCTGGAGCACGTCGGGACTGACTCCTGGCACCTATCTCTACACAGTCTGGGCACGCGATTCGGCCAGCTCGGGCACGGCCTGCAGCTACCTCGGCTGCAACGACGCCTACTACCCAGGCACTGCCTACGCCATCGACAGGCCATGCACGGCGGTGACCGACGCCGTCACGCCCACCTCACCGCAGCACGCGGGCGCGTCCGTCACGTTCACAGCCACCTCCGGCGGCTGCCTCCATCCCCTGTATCAGTTCTGGATCCTTGCTCCGGGTTCCCACACCTGGCAGATCGTCCAGGCTTACTCGCCGAAGGCGAGCTTCACCTGGAGCACCGGCGGACTAGCGCCCGGGACCTATCTCTATACGGTGTGGGTTCGCGACGCCAGCAGCACCGGGACCGCGTGCAGCTACCTGGGCTGCGACGACGCCTTCTTCCCGGGCACCCCTTACACGCTGACGTGATGCCGAGCGCCTTGCGGCGATCGCGAGGTAACCGATGAGGAGCACGAACGCCAGCACGATCGTGTTGTAGATGAACACGTCGACGACGAAGCTCCACAGGGTCGCGGCGTAGAAGGCCGCGAGGACTCCGACAAACGCCGTCTCACCAGACCGGACGCGTCGATAGGCGAGCTCGGCGCCGAATCCAACCAGCGCGAAGAAGGCGAGCGCGCCCGGAATGCTGAAGTCCTGGACCACGCCGCGAAACGCGGTGTAGATGTTGTACTGCGAGCCGTCGATCACCATCTGGTCGGTGTAGAGGCCGGCCACCCGCGTGTGGATGTGGAACAGGTCGAAAAAGCCGGCGAACGTGTACTGGCCGAACGTGGGGTGGAGGGAGGCTGAGACTCCGTTGCTCTGCAGCCACACAGAGAACACGCCGAGGTACGGGAACACGCTGAGCCAGAGCGACTGCACGACCGCGGCCGGGCGACCGCTCGACCAGCCGGCATAGCGAGCCATCTGGATCAAGACGAAACCGATGGCCACGACGACCACGCCGGCAGCCAGCCAGGCCACACGCTGCCACGTCAACGCCGGCGCCCTGCCGGCGGCGACGCACGTAGCGAGGTATGCGCTGGCTCCAAGGGCGAGCGACAGCAGCAATGACGACCTCGTGGTCAGGATCACCGTGATCATCACCGACGGCGCCAGCGACACGAGGGAAAGCCAGCGTGCCGAACCCCTGGTCCGGATGCCGAGCATCACCCCGCTCAACATCGGTCCGAGGTAGGTCGCCGTCGTCAGGACGCGAGCGGCCGCCGGCTCGGCCCAGGTGCCCCCGTTGCGAGCGACGGCGAGCTTGTGGATCGTCTGGACGATCGCGTCGAACGACAGAAGGCGGACGGCGCTGCTGCTCGACTCGACGCTGTACAGGATGATCGCGACCGCGGCCAGGCCGAGCACAGTGCATGCCGCGATCGCCCAGCCGAGATAGGGTGGTTCGCCGGGTTGCGTCTGGGGCGTGTACCCGGTGGGCAGCCGTCTCTGGGCAATCCAGGCGCCGAGCCATAGCGCAGCGCAGGCGGCGGCGACGAACAACATGCCGGCCGGCTGGATCGCAATCGGACTGGCGAGCAAGGGCAGCCCGCCGAAGACGCACCAGTAAGCGGCGAAGAACGCGGCCGGCGCGTACCAGCTACCGCCTGTTCGCCGGGCGCCCCACGCCACCGCCAGGACAAGGACGAAGGTGGCTGCCGCCAGCCAGGTCACGGTCTAGAAAAAGGTGCGGGCCAGGTAGCGCGAGGCCTGCCTGCGATAGCGGGACGTGTCGCGGTTCCACAGACCGCGGGCGGCGCTGCGCTCGGTGTGCTGGATGACCACGGCGGGCTCATACAGCACCGTCATGCCCAGCCGTCGCGCGGTCTCGGCGACGAAGATCTCCTCGCCGAAAAGGAACGCGCCGTGCTCGAGGGTGCCGCCGCGCTCGAAGTAGCTGCGATGTAGCGCGATGAATGAACCATGCGGGGCGTAGATCTTCTCCGGGAACGCAGGAGTTCCGGCGGGGCGCTCCTTCGTCAGACCGTCGAGCGCACGATGCTTCATCCAGCTGATGCTCTGGTACACCATGTCGACCGGGTAAGCGCTGAAAATCCAGCTGTTAAGCCGCATCCGATACGGGCTCGGCCGCGCGCGCATGTAAGGGTTCTGGTCTACGGCGGAGTTCAGAGTGTTGATCGACGGCGCGATGACCGCTGGTTCCTCGCCCTTGTGAATTTCGACCAGGCGCTGCAGCACCTTGCTGTCCGGCAGGTAGACATCGGGGTTGGAGACGATCACCCACTCGGGAAGCGGATTCGCCAGCAGGTAGTCGGCGAGAGCTGCGGCCGCCCCCCCGAAGTAGCCGAGGTTCTTGCCGCTCGCGAACGCTGTCACATGGGGATCGGCGCTTACAGAATCGGGCACGGCGCCGTTGCCGGCGGCCGGGCTGTTGTCGACCACGACGACGTGCAAGGGCGAGCTCAGCGACTGTTCGAGCACGCTCGCCACGAAGCGCTGCGTTTCGGCGGGCTTGCGGTAGTTGACGCAGATGAGAAGGACGGCATCCTGAGCCGTCGCCGATGCCTGTTCAGGCCTGGCGGTGAGTTCGGTGGAGCCTTCTATCAAGAGAGGTCGCTCAGCTTGGACGAGCGGCAGAATCGGGCCGGCACTCGAGGCATCTTAACAGTCGCTTACCGCGACGTCGCGACGCCGATCGCGTAAAGAATCTTATATCTATTGTCTGTTCCGGCCGAACCGTCGAGCTCGGCGGGCTCGCTGTACGTCGCCATCCCGTCGTGCACCGCACCGAGGGTGGGCAGCCGGCCGTACATGACTCGTTTGAGGATCGATTTGGCTCGCATCGAGCCCGGGATGAGCTTGTAGCGCACGGCAAGATGCCGGATTCCGTCGAGCATGCGGTCGCGCGACGAGGCGGGTTCCACCGCGAAGTTGCCGTACATCCGCACGTCGAAGCCGGATTGCTCGAAGAGGGTGCCGACTTCGGCCAGATTCGGGTACCGCGTGCTGTAGGGGCTGGGGTTGAAGTCCGGACGGTCGCGATTGGGGAGGCAGACCATCAATCTGCCGCCTGGTTTCAAGACCCGCCTGCACTCGGCGAACGCGGACGCCTGGTCGGGCACGTAGTAGATCATCTCGAGCATCACCACGGCGTCGAAGATGTGGTCGCGAAAGGGCAGGTGCTGCGCGTCCATGCGTACGAGGTTCGCATCCGGCAGGTGCCTGCGCGCCTCGCGCAGCAGCGCCATCGTGTAGTCGCCACCCACGACCATTCGGGCGTGCGAAGCGAGGTACGGCAGGCCCATGCCGCTGCCGCATCCGATCTCGAGGACGGTGCCGCCCTGGCCGACCTCCGCCGCCATGCGGTAACGGAAGTACTGCATGGCCAGCTGCTCCGGCGAAGCGCCCAGGCCCCAGGTCTCGGTGACGGTCGAGAAGTCGCCCGTCACCTGCGAAACGGAACGAGAAACGTCTTGACCAGGATCGACAGGTCGTCGCGAAGGGTGGCGCGCCGCGCGTACTCCAGGCCGAGGCGCATCTTCTCGGGCCGGATCAGCCTGTTGTAGGCCTCGTTGGGGTCGGCGTGTCCCGCCAGGATCTCGCCTTCGTTGTGGAACCTGAGCGATGACCAGTCCGTGATCCCGGGTCGGACGCTGAGGATCTCGCGCTCCTCCTCGGTGTAGTTGGCGACCTCCTGCGGCACCTGCGGTCGAGGACCGACGAGGCTCATGTCGCCTTTGACCACGTTGATCAGCTGCGGCAGCTCGTCGAGCTTGTACCGGCGCAGGAATTTCCCTGTCGATGTCAGTCGTGGATCGTCATCCGGGGTGTCGGCACCGCCGATCTTGTCGGCGTTCATCACCATGCTGCGGAACTTGTACATGCGAAATTCGCGGCCGCCGAGCCCGATCCTCCTGCCTGCGTAGAGGACGGGACCGTCGCGGTCGATCAGGCGGACCCGCGCCCACACCGCGAGCAACAACGGCGAAGTGACGACCAGTCCGATCGATGCCAGAGCGAGGTCGAAGGCGCGCTTGGCGGGCCTGGACCGCGTCAGCTGTAGAAGTCCTTGATCGCGCCTGCCACCTCGAGGATCTGCGCCTCGTCCAGCTCATTGTTCAGGGGCAGCGAGAGCACGCGCGTGCAGAGCTCCTCGGTCCGCGGAAGCTTGAAATGGTCGAGCCCCACGGGCTGCTTGTGGTTCGGCACCGGTCCGGGCGAGACCAGCGTCTCGATTCCCTGCTTCGCCAGGTGGCCGGCGAGCTCGTCCCGCCGCTCGGCTTCGA
>VBII01000110.1 GCA_005887735.1 Chloroflexota bacterium | reverse complement strand
TGTCCCTTGCAGTGCTCGCTGAGTCCATGAAGGGCAGGAGACCGCCGCTTCGGCTCTGGCACCCGGCGGCAAAGTCCTGGTCGGCCTGGATCGCAGCCTGCTTTTCTTGCGGGTCGTCGAGCACTGAGTCGAGAGATAGATAAGTGTCCATCTTCGAGGCGTCGACGCACGTCACGGGCGCGCTGGCCGCGACGCCCCGAGGGTCCCATCCGACCACGTCGAAGCGGCGATTGAGGTTGGCCAGAGACGAGATGTCCTCCCGCAGGAACTGGACCCCGGACTCACCGGGGCCGCCGGGGTTGAGCAACATCGATCCGATGCGGTTCGAGCCGGTCGCCGGCTTGCGGATCAAGGCGAGGGCGATCGTGCGCCCGCCGGCCTGAGAGTAATCCAGCGGAACCTGGAGACTGCCGCACTGGAATCCGCCACCGCAATCGGTCCACGCGACCTTGCCGGCCGCGTGTGAGGGAGTTGGGCTGTGCGCCGCACTGGGGCTCTTGACGGTGCAGGCCGCCAGGAGGATTGCGACGAGCACCATGAACCCCCAGACCCGGCCCGTCACGATCCGCAGTCTACCCGCAGGCCTTTGAGCGATGCCCGGGGCGCGGACGGCGCGATGTCGGTCGCGCAATTCATGGCTGCTCAATACGACACGAATGGTTATCGCATCGGGAACAGCCCGCTCGGGGCCACGCCGCTGGACGGCAGAGACTGGGGCCCAATTCCCACCTTGTTAGTCGCGCTCACATAAAACGTATATGAGGTGCCGTTGGCGAGCCCTCCTACGATGGTCGTCTCGGGGGCCGGCGACCCACTGACGGTTACCACCTGGGCGACGACCGATCCCCTGTATACGCTCACCGTGTAGGCCGTGATTGCAGAGCCTCCGTCCCAGGTGGGAGCCGACCAGCCGACTGTGGCCAGCCCCGGCCCCGGAACCGCCGTGACCGACGTCGGCAGGTCGGGAACCTCTGGCAAGACAGGTCCTGCTTCGCCGATCACGCTCAGGTATGCCGCCGCTTGACCGCTCGCGCGTCTAAGAGTGTTCCAGCTGTCCGAGCCGGACAGGCTTCCGCCGGCTCCGTCCTCCGACAGGACACCCGTGAACTCCATTCGCGGGAGCCCGACGCTCTGGACGTAGCGGTTCAGACTTTGCCACTCGCTTGCGTTCGCGGCACGGTAGATCTCCGGCACCAGGCAGGCCGGCGCCGCTTGCCAGGAGACGTGGTAGACCGCGCCCGCCGACCATCCGGGTTCATTGGGTACGTAGTCGCCGTAGTCGACCATCAGCGCATTCCGGCTCGCCACGCATGGCTTGGACGCACCGGATGCGCCTGCGTAGGCGTCAACCCAGGCGCCTGTGGTCGGCCCGTCGTACCAGCTGCCGTCGCTTGACTCTTCGATGTCGTTTCCGGCCCAGATTGCAACCGGTGTGGGGAGGCTACGCGCAATCGCTGCGATCGGACTGATGACCGACCTGAACCATGCCTCACCATGCAACGACATCTCCGAAGGGGTCAGGGCGTAGCCGGGTACTGCTGCCGTCAAGCTGTTGCTGGTGCCCGCCGCGAGCACATACATGGGTGAGGCCGTGCGATTGGGATTGATCTCATAGCCGCGTAGCCACGCCTGGGCAAGGATCACGAGCGTGGTGTCCGGCGTGCAGCCCTGGCTGTTGAAGAGTTGGGTGCCCAAGGCCAATGTTGCCGGCTCGAAACAGGGGGCTCCGAAGTCGAGGATCGTCATGCCACCCGTCGGCGGCACCGCTTCATTTGCCCCATCGTCGTAGAGGGGGCATTCGGCAGCAGCGTTCAGACCGCACACGTCGATGTACGAGCCGTAGACATAGAAAGACGATGTAGCCGCCGGATCGCTTGCGTCACTGGTTGCAAGCTTCGAGTTACGCAGCGGCCCGGTGCGCGCATGGGTGGCCAGCTCCCCGACCGGCCGCTGCTCGGTCGTCACCACGCCCATCTCCGTACTCTTGCCGCTCCGGGCGTCCGTCCCGGCCACGACGATCGAGGTTGGCCCGGTCATCCAGCAGTTCGTCGGACGGATGATGAGGCTGCTAACAGGAATATTCAGGCACGAGGCGGACCCGTTCCACTTGATCTGGTGGATGCCGTGTGAAATGTGGCTGGAAGGCAGCAAGGCCATTGCGGTGATCGCGCCGATCAGCGCCAGACGTCGAGTCAGCGATCTTCCCGTGCTTGTGTACAAACGCGCGGAATTTTGCCGGAACAGCGCGCGGATGTGTGCAAACGGGGGGAAATTAGCGCCACCGCGGACTGCCGGGGAGGGAGGCAAACCCGGTCATCCGAGAAGATGAGCCGTCATCTGCAAATCCCCTAACTGGTGCCTGAAGAGCCAGTTTGTCCCTAAGGCTAGAGTGTGCGCGGCTCACCTGGCGCTTCCCACTGCCGGTAAATGATGAACTGGCCGCCTGCCTCGCGGGTCGCCTCGTCAGCGCGACGCACAAAGTCCTTCGTGCGATCGTCGGGCTCCGACTGGCAGCTCAATACGATCTTCCAAGGCAGCGCAGCCTTATCCGGGTAGATTCTCTGCAGCTCGCCGTCGGCGGCGAAGGCCAAGCACGTCTTCCATTTGGCCTGCAAAAGCTCAAGGGTCCGATCCGAACCGT
>VBII01000108.1 GCA_005887735.1 Chloroflexota bacterium | reverse complement strand
TCGCGATCCGCTTCTTCCTCATCGCCAACGCGCACTATCGCTCCCGCCTGCGCCTCAGCTCCGAGGCTCTGCATGCCGCGGCCGAGCAGGTCCGGCGCTTGCGTGAGTTTTTCGACCGCGTGGAGCGGACCCCTGCGGCCGGCTCGGATGACGAGGAGCTCGAGCAGAGGACCGTGGCGGTCCGTTCGGCCTATCGCGAAGCGCTGGACGACGACCTCAATCTGCCCCAGGGGATCGGCGTGGTGTTCGACCTCATCCGCGAGGCCAATGCGGCTCTCGACTCCGATCGCGTCGGACCTCGCAACAAGGCTTCGCTCCTCGGGCTGATCGATGACGTCGACGCGCACCTCGACGTGGTTCGCGCGGAGGAGCCCGGACTTGCCGAGGAGGTGGAGCGCCTGATCGAGGAGCGAGAAGCGGCGCGCCGGGCGCGCGATTTTGCCCGCTCAGACCACATTCGGGACGACCTTCGGCGCCGCGGCATCGCGCTGGAGGACTCGAAGGACGGAGTGCGATGGAGGCGAATCGCGCCTACTGGGGCAGAGCGGTCCTGACCTCTCCCGTCTCCGGGTTGTAGTAGCTGCGCGGAATCGACATCGTGTTCTTGCCGAACAGGACCAGCTCGAAGGCGGGGTCGCCGATTCCCTGCTGGCTGTGGATGTCGTGCGGCGGGTCGAGCCATGTCACGAACGAACCCGGGCCGAGCTCCTTCTCATAGAGCACCTTCAAGCGGCCCTCGTCGTCGTGGTGCCAGTGGCGGTAGTGGTCTCTCCCCTGGACGACGCATGCCACTCCCCACGAGCTGTGGTTGTGCACGGGAGTCTCTTCCTTCGGCGAAAACTTTCCGAGCATGAGGGTCAGGCCGTCGGGATCGGTTTGCAACACGGCTGAGGTGGTGTCACCGCCATGGAGGCTCTTCATCTCGGTCCGCGGAACGAATCCGGGTTCGCGCGAGACCTCAGACAGCAACCGCCCGACCGCGTTCAAGCTCGTTTGGTCGACGCCGCCCGCGAGCATCTCCCTCGCCGTGGCCATGAAGTCTGCAACCATGCGATCAGTTTGAGCCAACTGATTCACGGACGAAACGCAGTGCTGGAGGCGGCGCGGGCGGGACGCGTCATCAGGGTCTACCAGGCCGCGAGCGCCGGCCATGACCCCCGCCTCGAGGAGCTGGCGAAGCTTGCGCGGGTCGAGATCGTGCCGGCGGAAAAGCTCGACGCGATGGCGCCGGGCGTCAACCAGGGCGTGGCGGCGGAGCTCAAACCCCGTCGCGAATGGACCCTCAAGCAGCTGCTGGAAACCAACCCCTCTCTTCTCGTGGCACTGGACTCCATCCTCGACCCACAAAACCTCGGTGCGATCCTGCGCAGCGCGGAGGTGGCCGGCAGCGACGGCGCGATCCTTCCCGAGCACCGCAGTGCCCCGCTTTCGCCGGCCGCCGTCAAGGCCAGCTCCGGCGCCTCGGAGCTGCTTCCGATCGCAAAGGTCGCAGGCCTGCCGTCGGCCATCGCCGACATCAAGCGCGCGGGCATATGGTGCGTCGCCCTCGATGCCCGCGGCGAGATTCCCGCCTGGGAGTTCGACTTCACCCAGCGTGTCTGCATCGTCGTGGGCGGCGAAGGCGCCGGCGTCCACCGCCTGGTGAAGGAGCGCTGTGATGCGCGGGTGAGGTTGCCCGTGGCCGGGCACGTGGCCAGCTTCAACGCCTCGGCCGCGGCGGCCGCGCTGCTGTACGAAGTGATGAGGCAGCGGGCCATCGCGAGAGGCCCCACCTAAACTGGCAGTTCTATGCCTGAGACCCTGACTCGCGACGCTCGCGAGATCGTCGAGCGGGCGACCGAGTATGCATCGGCCCGAGGATCACAGCAGGTGTTGGCGGGCGACGTGCTCAAGGCCACGCTTCAGCTGCCGGGCAGCCTCGCCGACAACGAGATCCGGGCGCTCGGTCTCGACCCCAAGACGATTGCCGCGGGGATTCCGCCGAACGGGGAGGGGGCCAAGTCCCCGCCGCTGAACCAGCTGCTGGTCAACGCCGGCCGCGAGGCGCAGGTGCTAGGCCACTACCAGGTCGACTCGATCCACCTGCTGCTGGCCCTGCTCTACTCGGATTCGCCCTCGACCTCCGCCGTGCTGCAAAAGGCGGGGCTTAGCCTCTACGACCTGCGCAGCCACCTGCAGACCGGAAGCAAGGCCGCCCAGCGCGACTACAGCAAGCCGCCGCCCGACAAAGCCCTGCGCCGCCGGCCGTGGCCTTCGCTTCGCGGGGTGGTCAGCGTGAGCCCGTTCTTCCTCGCCCTCGTCGGAGTGACCGCAGCATCCGGCGCGCTGCTGTGGACCGACCTGGTGCCGCGCTTCGTCCCTCTCTGGACGTTGGCGTTCGTCATCGGCGGATGGGTCATCTCGCTGTGCGTGCACGAGTTCGGGCATGCCGTGGTCGCGTACCTCGGCGGTGACCGCTCGGTCGTGGGCGCCGGCTATCTGTCGCTCAACCCCCTGCGCTACCAGAACCTGGTGATGAGCATCGTCTTGCCGATCATCTTCCTGCTGCTTGGCGGCATCGCGCTGCCCGGTGGCGCGGTGTACATCAACCACTCGGCCCTGCGCACGCGGGCCTGGAGCTCCGCGGTCTCGCTCGCCGGACCCGTCGGCACGCTTTTGTGCGGGCTGCTCATCGCGGCGGTGTTCTCGGTCGCGGGACGCGGCTCGGTGATCACGGTCGACAACGAGAACTTTTTCGGAGCGCTCGCTGCGCTCGGATTCTTCATGGCGCTGGCGGTGATCTTGAACATGCTTCCGGTGCCGGGACTCGACGGCTTCGGCATCATCCGGCCCTGGCTGCCCTATTCGATCCAGTACGCCGCGCTGAGGTTCGCGATGGTCGGGATTTACGGAGTGTTCATCGCTCTGTGGTTCATCGCGCCCGTGCGCACCGCGTTCTTCCATGCGGTTTTTCAGCTCACCGCCCTGGCCAACATCGATCCGACGCTGGTGTCGCTTGGGCTGCTCAACATGCGGCTCTTCTAGCCGGGATGGAACGGCTCATCGTCGACGGCTACAACGTGATCCACGCATGGCCGTCGCTGAAGCGGCTGCTGTCTGAAGCATCGCTGGAGGCGGCGCGCGACAAGCTGGTCGAGCGCGTTGGCGTGCTCGGGATGATCACCGGCGAGTCAGTGACCGTCGTGTTCGATGCTCACCACTCCAACGCGATGGCGAACTCGGAGGAGACCGTCGAAGGAGTGCGTGTTGTTTTTACGCGCAGAGGTCACTCCGCCGACCACGCGATCGAGCGACTCGCGTACGCCGCGAGCAACACAGGAGACATCATCACCGTGGCGACGTCGGACAGGTTCCAGCGCGACCTTGTGCGCGGCATGGGCGGCGCGGTGATCAGCGCGCTCGAGCTCGAGCGCCGCGTCATCGAAGCCGAGAACGAGATGACCCGGCGCGTCAATCGGTACCGATGAGTCGGGTCAGCAGAATGCCAATTGGCCGCTGTGTTGGGCTCGCAGCTGCCCCTCCGTCGGCTTCGCCGACACCTCCCCATGAATGGGGAGGAGGGGATCGATGAGCCCGGTTCGGCGGACGCGCATCGTCTGCACCATCGGGCCTTCGAGCTCGTCGCCGCACGTGCTGCGCGCCATGGTCGGGGCGGGCATGGACGTGGCCAGGCTCAACTTCTCCCACGGTGATGCGGAGACGCATCGCGCGGCGGCCGCCAACGTCAGGGAGGCCGCCGAGGCCGCCGGGCGCCCGATCGCGCTGCTTGGCGACCTGCAGGGTCCGAAGATTCGCACCGGGTCGCTCGACACCTCATTCAAGCGGCTGGTCAGGGGTCGTCGAGTTGGGCTCGTGGCCAGCCCCTCCGGCGGTTCGCGCCACCTCCCCATAAATGGGGAGGACATTGCTGTCAGTCACGTAGAGCTCATCCAGGCGCTGCGGCCTGGGGATCGGGTGCTGCTTGACGACGGTCGTATCGAGCTATCGGTCCGGGGAGTCGAGGACGGCCGGGCGGAGGCGTCGGTCGTGCGCGGGGGGCTGCTCGGCGAGCGAAAGGGGGTCAGCGTGCCGGGCCGTCCGCTCGCCATGCCCGCCCTGACCGAAAAAGACCTCAGCGACCTGAAGCTCGCCGTCGAGCTCGGCGTCGATTACATCGCCCTGTCGTTCGTGCGGCGCCCCGAGGATCTGCTTGCATGCCAGCAGCAGCTGAGCGGTTTGAACTGCAGCGTCCCCGTGATCGCGAAGCTCGAGAAGCTGGAGGCGATCCGCAATCTCAGCGCGATACTGGAGGTGGCCGACGCGGTGATGGTCGCCCGCGGCGATCTCGGCGTGGAGCTGAAGCTGGGCGACCTGCCCGCGGTGCAGAAGGACGTGATCGACCGCGCCAACCGTGCCGGTGTTCCCGTTATCACCGCCACGGAGATGCTCGAGTCGATGGTCACCTCCAACCGGCCCACACGCGCAGAGGCTTCCGACGTGGCTAACGCCATCTGGGACGGGACCGATGCGGTGATGCTTTCGCAGGAGACATCGGTCGGAGCGCACCCGGTCGAAGCTGTTCGCGCGATGGCGCGCATCTGCCTTGCCGCGCAGAAGCACCCGGCATTCGAGCGCGCTCGCCAGATCTGGCGCGAGCCCGGCCAGGTCGGCAGCGCGATCGCCCATGCGGCTGCTTCGACCGCGACCGAGATCCACGCCAAAGTCATCATCGCCTTCACCGAGTCCGGGACCACGGCCCTGCGGTGCAGCAAGGCCCGGCCGCCGATGCCGGTGGTGGCTGCCAGCCCTCACCCGGAGGTTCTGCGCCGGACGGCGCTGTACTCCGGGGTGGTCCCGCTCCTGGTCAGCCCGGGCCGGGACACCGACCAGATGATCTCGAACGCGACCGAAGCCGCACTTCAGAGCGGTATGGTCCGGGCGGGGGATCACGTGGTCGTCGTGGCCGGCGTCCCGGTAGGGCGGCCGGGCCAGACCAACCTCCTGAAAGTCGAGACGGTTTAGGGGGGTCCGAGCCGGCCCCGGCGACCCAGAATAACGCCGTGGCGCCCGCCTCCCACGGTCTTCTCGGCCGCATCCAGAGAGCCAACGACGACGCCGCCCATCGTTTTGGGCCGCACACGGCCGAGGTCGAGGCGTTCATCGTCAGGGCGGCGCAGCTGACGCCCTGGCAGTGGCGGCAGGTGCTGGCGGTGCGGCGCATGGTCGTGTCGGTGAGCAAGGAGGGCCCACCGGATTCGGCGCGCTCGATCCAGGCTGCGATCCGGACCAGCGACAGGCGCATCTCGGAACCGATCGCGCGTGCGGGCGAGGTGCTGTTCGACACGCTGGTCAAGAAGAGCGACGACAAGCAGGTGGCGGCATGGCAGGCCATGACCGCGGTCGTCATGCGCTCACAGCTTCCGGCGCTGAAATTCGCGGTCAGCTACGCGCCGTTCGGCGCCCTGATCCCTCTTTCCGGGTCCGACGTCCTCGACCCGAAGACCCGACGCTTCATCGCCCGTCTCGAAGATCTGACCAAAGAGCAGCTCGAGGTCCTCGCCCGGCGCTGGCGCATCGAGCCGGCGGCGTCGCGCACCCTGCTCCAGGCGATCGCCAAGAACCGGCACGTCAAGAGCGAGGAGGCGGTGGCCATCGCCGCGCTCTCCCTCATCCCGAACCATCTGACGGGAGATGAGGGATGGGCGGCGGTGCGCACGGCCGTGCACGCGGGTCGCGTCCTGGGCTCCCTTGGCGACCTGACGGAGCAGGAGATCACCGAGCTCTGGGCGCCGGTCGAACCCGTGATCCCCCTGGCCTCACTGTCGGAGGTCGTGGAGGTGCCGGCCGCCCAGCCCGTTCGCGCCGCGGTTAACAGCGCGATCAAGACGATCACCCGACCGCCGCGGAGCCGCGCGGTCATGCCTCCCGCGACCAGGGCCGCCGCGCCCTACGGGCCCAACCACACTGAGGTTGCGGCTTTCATCAGGGGCGTGGCCGAGCTCAGCCCGATCCAGTGGTTGCGCGTGCTCGACCGCCGCAAACTGGTCTCGAGCGTGACGCGTGAGGGCGCCGCCGAGCCGGCCGGCGTCGTCAGGTCGATCCTCGCCATGATCGAGGGCACACGGGACCTAGACTCCTACCTCCGCTGCCGGGCATTTGTCGCGGTCGAGCGGGCCGGGTTCGCGCTCGAGTCGCGCGGGAGGCTGAACCTCGACCAGGTCCGCGAGGTGCTGACGCCGTTCGAGCCGTCGATCGCATTCGAGGCGTTGAACGGCGGCGGGTTTGCCCACAAGGTCGCTTCTCTCGACAAGGGTCAGTGGCTCCGCATCGCGGCGGCCGCTCCGGATGCGAACGAGGAGGCGGTGGCGCCGCTGGTCAACGCCGGGATCGCGCTGATCGACTTCTTCGGCGGCCGCTCTGACGATGAGGCGGTGGCCGCATGGCACGGCGTGTCGGCTCTGGTCCACCGCCACCGCCTGACGCCGATCAAGTTCGCCGCCTCATACGCGCCATTCGCCTCCGCCATTCCTGCGACCAACCCACGCTCGCTGGGCGCGATGGTGGCTCGCTACGTCACGGCGGTAGGCCGGCTCGGGGCGAGCCAGTGCGCGGTGCTGGCGCAGCCGTGGCAGCTGGACGACGCCCTCTCCAGCGTCCTGTCGCACGCGGTCGCGGACGGAGGATCGCGAGCGGGCGAGGAGGCGGCGGCTTTGAACGCGGTGGTGACCGTCCCCATGCGCCTGGCGGGGAGCGGAGGATGGGCCGCCGTCAAGACCGCCGCTTTCGGCGGGCGGGTGATCGCAATCCGCAACCGCCTGACCGTCGAGCAGCTGGTCGCCCTGTGGGCGCCGATCCAGCCCGCCATCCCCCTCGTCTCCCTCAATGCGCCCGCCCGGGCGCGACGATAGACCCGGAAAGCTCCTATCATTTTCGCGGTGGCGAACGCACGCCGCAACGGCCGGCTTCCGAAGTTCCAGCGGGTGATGGTCGTCTCCGCTCACCCCGATGACCCCGACTTTGGCGCCGGCGGCTCGGTCGCCCGCCTGGCCGACGGCGGCGCCGAGGTGACCTATGTGATCGTCACCGACGGGGCGCAGGGCGGGGAGGACCCCACGCAGAAGGACTCCGAGCTCGTGGCGATCCGCCAGAGGGAGCAGAAGGCCGCAGCCAAAGTCCTCGGCGTCAAGAAGATCGAGTTCCTCGGCTACAAGGACGGGCATCTTTCGCCAGACCTCAAGCTGCGCCGCGACATCGTGCGCATGATCCGCAAGCACAAGCCGGAGCTCGTGATCACGCACATTCCGGGGCGGGTGCTGGATGCGCCGATGGGGGGATCCCATCCGGACCACCTCGCCGTCGGCGAGGCGACGATGGCGGCGGTCTACCCTGACTCGCGCAACCCTCGCGCCTTCCGTTCGCTGCTCAAGGAAGGCTTCGCGCCGCACGAGGTGAAAGAGGTCTGGATCCCGTTCTGGACGCTCGGGGATTACTTGGTGGACATCACGCCGACCCTCGACCGCAAGATCGAGGCGCTGCGGAAGCACAAGAGCCAGGTGTCGAAACCAGGCCGGGAGTGGGACTTCGAGAAGTTCATGCGGAAGCGGCACCGGGACGTCGGCAAGCGGGCCGGCTACCAGTACGCGGAGTCGTTCAAGAGGATCACGGTCTAGCGGATCTCGGTTAGTCCGGCCTAACCCTGGATTTCCGGTCGCGAGGACACCGGAGAGTCCGGACTATCCGAGGGTGGCGCCCGTGGTGCCCCATGAATCACGCACGGCGGACCAGATGGCTTCCGCCCACACCGCGTACTGCGCGTCGCCGGGGTGCAGGTCATCTGAGGCGATCCAGCCGGGCGAGCCGATGCCTGAGGTGCTCGAGGCGCCTATGTCGATCCAGGTGAAGTTGCGGGCGCGCGCCTCTTGCTCTGCGACGGCGTTGAAGAGGCCGGTCAGCGTCTCGACTTTGTCCTTGCCGCCGAAGTCGGCGGCCGCGGGCACGTAAGACCAGGTCGGGATCGAGACGGCCGCCACGCGGGGCGGGATTTCAAGATCGAGGACCGCGTCATAGATTCGGGTCAGCGAATCGCGGTAGTTGTCGGGCGGCCGGCCCTGCACCAGGTCGTTGACGCCGATCAGGATCGAAACCAGATCCGGCTTGATCCGCTCGAGGTACGGCAGCTCGTCGCGGATGAGGTCGAGGGTCGTGTAGCCGTTGACCGACGGGTTGGTGAGCTCGGCGTTCATGCGGCGCGCGATGATCGAGGGCCAGCTGTGCGATTCGTCCGAGGCGCCCGTTCCGATCGTGTAGGAATCGCCTAAGGCGAGGTACCGGATACTTCTTTGCACGCCCCTCTCCCCAGCCCTCTCCCCTGTGGGGAGAGGGAGCTCCTTCTTTCTACCTCTCGATGTCGGCCAATGCGCTCCACACTTCTACTTTCGTTTTCACCCGGCGGATTACTTCGGCTGTGAAGTCGGTCGTCGAGGCCTGGCCGCCAAGATCGGCGGTCCGGATGCCGTCGGAGACCGTCTCCAGGGCCGCTTCGTAGATCGTCCTCGAGGCCTGGTGCGAAGCCTCGCCCTTCATATAGCCGAGAAGGGAGGCGACGGCCAGGATCATGGCCATCGGGTTGGCGACGTTCTTGCCCTCGAGCGCGGGCGCGGTGCCGTGCGGCGCCTCCGTCATGGCGACCTTGACGCCGCCGGCGTCGTCGAAGGCGAGCAGCGTCGACTCGGCGCCGGCGATCGTGCCGAACATCTGCATGACCAGGTCGGACAGCGTGTCGCCATCGCGGTTGAGGGCGGGGATCACCAGCGCCTCGCCGGTCGTGGCGAGCAGAAGCGCGTACGTCGCGTCGATCAGCTGCGGGTCGTAGCGCACCTCGGGGTGGCGCTTCGCCGCGGCGTCGAGCTCCTCTTTGAACATGCCCTCGTAAACGGGGCTGACGGTGAACTTGGGGCCGCCGAAGACTTTCGCCTCGATGCGCTGGGCGTGACGGAATGCGTAGTCGGCCACGATCCGGCATGTTCGGCGGCTGATCTTCTCCGTGCGGAACGCCCACTCGTCGAGGTCATGTCCTTCACGCCACTCACGTGCGCCATAGGCGTCGTCAACGGCCATGCGGATCACGGAGATCGGCGCGTGCACGCCAGCCAGCGGACGGACGCCGGGGATGCGGCGGCCGGTGCGGACGATGACCCTGCCGTCGATCTGCTTGCGCAGGATCGCGTTGGGGCTGCCCACGTCGCCCGCGCCCTCCGGTGTGATGGTGGCCGCCTTGATCCCAAAGCCAAACTCGCGAAGGGCCTCGGCCGCGTCCAGCACGCACTGGTTGCGAGACCGGCGCCGTTCTTCCAGCGAGAGGTCGAAGTCGCGCGTCTCCACCGGGAGGCCGAGCACCTCGCGATCCAGAAGGCGAAGAGACTCGCGCAGCAGCTCCTCGCCGGTCTGGTCGCCGTGAAGCACGGCGATCGTCGTCCGAGCCATCGACCGAATCATATGGCCCGGTCCACGGCGGACCGGGCGAGCTCGTTCTAGGCCGAGACGGGGGCAGGACGCGCGGGCGGGGCTATGAGGCCGAGCTGCAACATCATTCCGAGCTGGTCGGGCACGCCCCAGTGCTCAACGATCTTTCCGCCCTCGATGCGGCAGATGTCGATGACCTCGGTGAATCCGACCCGGCCGGTGGGCGGGTGGCCTGCGAACCTGCCGAGGTTGGTGCCGCCGCCCCGCTGGCGGGCCCAGATCTTGTCGCCGGAGACCACGACCTCGTCGATCGTGATCTTGAAGTCGGGGAACACCGAACGCAGGTACGTGATGGTCTTCTTGGCGCCTTCCGGGCCATCTTCCGCGCCCCGCTGGTGCTCGCGCGCATCGGGTGCGACGAGCTCGTCCACCACCGCCAGGTTGCCTTCGTTGAACCCCTCGTCGATCAGCCGCCGGTAGATCGCCTCGATGTTTGTCACCGCCAAGCTCCTCATTTCAACCGAGTCTAACTAGGATGATTACTGGAATAGTAGGATGAAAGGGTGAGCAAGGTCAAGGGCGTTCGCCGCTACGATTCCTCGCTCCGCACAGCGCAAGCCGGGCAGACCCGTCTGCGAATCCTCGAGGCGGCTCAGCAGCTCTTTGCCGAGCGGGGCTACGCGGCCACGACGATGGATGCGATCGCCTCCGCGGCCGGCGTCGCGCCAGACACCGTCTACGCGAGCTTTGGCAGCAAGACCGGTCTGCTGCACCGCCTCCTGGACGTTCGGGTCGGTGGCGACGAGGCTCCAGTGCCTCTGCTGGAACGCGAAGGCCCCAAATCGGTCCGCGCGCTGCCAACGCAGAGGCGGCAGGTGGTGGGATTTGCCGCGGACATCAGTGAGATCCTCGAGCGCGCCCGCCCGGTCGACGACATCATGCGGGGGGCGGCCGGCGTGGATCCCGAGATCGCCGCCCTGCGTGGCCGGATGCAGGAGACGCGCTACGAGAACATCAGGCAGTTCGTCTCGTGGCTGGCGGCCAAGGGTCCATTCCGTGGCGGCATGAGCGAGCAGGAAGCGGCTGCCCACGTCTGGACACTCGCCTCCCCGGAGGTGCACGGTTTGCTTCGTCGCGAGCGGGGCTGGACCAAGGACCGCTACGCGGCCTGGCTGGCCGACACCCTTACCCGGACTCTGCTTCCCTAACCGTTCGTCTTACTTCAATAGGGCGCAAATGTCCGTCACGTGGCCGTCGTGACTTGTAATCAGCCCAGTGGTGCCATCGACCACCAGCTTGCCCGTGTACAGCCACATGCCGTCCAGGGTGGGGGCTATGTAGAAGGTGCGGCCTTCGAGGACGACCGTCACTGACTTGTCTGGCCGGAAGTAGATTGCAACGGGGCCGCTGCTGTTGAAGTTGAGCACTTTTCCGTTGCCGGTGACTTGTGCGAGCTGGCGCCCCTCGATCATCACCTTCACAGTGCCGTCGGCGAGGGTGTATGTCTTGGCGAATTCCTTGTTGAACGTTACCGAGGCGACCGCAGGGATGCCGCCGCAGTTGATGTCCACAGGTCCTCCGGACGGATAGGGCGTGCGGCCTTGGTTGCCGGCGGCCGAAACCGCCATCGAGGCAACCAGAACGAGCGCAAACGCTACGGCAGCCGCGGCGAGAACGCGCCTGAACCCCAGCATGGCTTCCTCTCCTTGGTGACGGGCGGACGCCTGGATGCTCTTATAGTCGCAATCGGGGAATCGGTCAAGGGCCCCGGAAGCGTCTGCTACTATTGACAGCGCCTAGAGAACCTAGGCTTTTTTCTTTCTCCCAAGCAAAGAGACAACCATGGAAGACATCATCAGCCTGGCCTGCGGCGTCTGCAAAAGGCGCAACTACACCACTGTGAAAAACAAGAAGAACGATCCCGACCGGATCGAGCTGAGCAAGTACTGCAAGTGGTGCCACAAGCACACACCCCACAAGGAGACCAAGTAGCCCAATGGCCGTAACCACACGTAGGCGCGATGAGCCGAGAGCCCAGCAGGTCGGGCCTGCCCAGTTCCTGCGGGACGTCTACGACGAGCTGCGCAAGGTGGTGTGGCCGACCGGCGGCGAGCTCTATCGCTATACGCTGGTCGTGATCTTCACCGTGATCCTGCTCGGCGTTTTCATCGGGGGCACCGACTACATCCTGTCCGAGGTCGCCAAGCGGACCCTCTACAACAACGGGGTCCACTGATGGCGGTCGAGAAGACTCCGGCTCAGTCGACCGAGGAAGAGGCGCAGTGGTACGTGGTGCACGCGTACTCCGGGCATGAGGAGAAGGTCAAGAAGAACCTCGAGAAGCGCATCGAGTCGATGGACATGCAGGACAAGATCCTGCAGGTGCTCGTCCCGATGGAAGACGAGATCGAGATCAAGGATGGCAAGCGCCGCCACGTCCAGAAGCGCATCTTCCCCGGCTACATCCTGGTCAAGATGAAGATGTCGAACGAGTCATGGTTCGTCGTCCGCAACACGCCGGGCGTCACCAGCTTCGTCGGCTCCGCCAACAGCCCGGTGCCCCTCCAGGAAAAAGAGGTGCGGGCAATTCAGAAGCAGATGCGCCAGGAAGCCCCGAAGATCCGGGTCGAGTTCCAGGTCGGCGAGTCGGTGCGGGTCGTGGATGGACCGTTCACCGACTTCCACGGCAAGGTCGATGAGATCAACCCCGAGAAGGGCAAGCTCAAGGTGCTGGTCAACATGTTCGGGCGCGAGACGCCCGTCGAGCTCGACCTCCTCCAGGTCGAGAAAGTCCACTAGTGATTAGAACCCAACGTGGGGCGGGAGGCCGGATTTACTCCGGCCGTCTCACATGCCTTATCCAAACGCCTCCAGGCAAAGCTGCCAACGGAGGGGGTTCCGCGGGGGAGGCCTGCCTCACCCGCGCTCTCGACATATAGATAGGTAATGGGCAAGAAGAAGGTCCGCGCGGTGTTGAAGCTCGAGCTGCAGGCAGGCAAGGCCACGCCGGCGCCGCCTGTCGGCACGGCCCTGGGCCCGCACGGCATCAACATCATGGAGTTCACCAAGGCCTACAACGAGCGCACGGCGCAGCAGGCCGGGGACGTGGTGCCCGCGCTGATCACGATCTTCGAGGACCGCAGCTTCACGTTCGTGCTCAAGACGCCGCCCGCCGTCCAGCTGCTCAAGCGTGCGTCCGGGGTCGACAAAGGCTCCGCCAAGCCGAACCGCGAGAAGGTCGGTCGAGTGACGCGACATCAGATTCGGCAGATCGTCGACGTAAAGGGCAAGGACCTCAACGCCATCGACACCGAGCACGCGATGAAGATGATCGAGGGCACCGCCCGGTCGATGGGCCTCGAGGTGGTCGAATAATGAGGGGAAACAGCCTGTTTCCCCTCATCGCGGCGTCGGCGAAGCCGACCCGGCCCGATGGGCCGGGCAAGCGCCGCTGCTCCCCTTCCGGGGATGGGACCAAAGCTCAGTAATGCCCAAGAAGAGAGGCAAGAAGTACATCGAGGCGGCCAAGAAGGTCGAGGCGGCGGTCTCCAGCAACGGCAACGGCGGCCTGGATCCCGAGACGGCGTGCAAGATGGTCCGGGAGACCTCGATCTCGAAGTTCGACGCCACCGTCGAGGCGCACATCCGTCTCGGCGTCGACCCGCGTCACGCCGAGCAGATGGTTCGCGGCTCGGTTGTGCTGCCGAATGGAACGGGCAAGAAGGTCCGCGTGGCGGTCTTCGCCGTCGGCGAGAGGGCGCGCGAGGCGCAGGACGCCGGTGCCGACGTCGTCGGAGGGGACGACCTGGTGAAGCGTGTCGTCGACGGCTGGACCGAATTCGATACCGCGATCGCGACGCCGGACATGATGGCCAAGGTCGGACCGCTCGGCAAGGTCCTGGGCCCGCGCGGGCTGATGCCCAACCCGAAGTCGGGCACCGTCACCAACGACGTCGGCCGGGCCGTACGCGAGGCCAAGGGCGGCAAGGTGGAGTTCCGGACCGACAAGTTCGGCATCGTGCACGTGCCCATCGGCAAGGTGTCCT
>VBII01000105.1 GCA_005887735.1 Chloroflexota bacterium | reverse complement strand
GTGCACCTGCTCCCGGGTCTCTTCTCGACTGCCGCTGTTGTCGATCACATGCTGCGCGCGCTCGCGTTTCTGGTCGATGGGCATCTGGGCGGCGATCATCGCGCGCGCTCGGTCCTCGCTCAGTCCGCGGCCCTCGACCAACCGCTGGAGCTGGACCAGCTCGGGCACGTGAACCAGCACGACCGCGGAGTACAGACCCTCGAGCCCGTTTTCAAACAGCAGCGGCACGTCCTGCACGACGACCGGGGCACCGTGCATCAGGGCCTCGGCGGTTCGTGACGCCATCCACTCGCGAACCAGCGGATGCACGATCGCGTTGAGCCGCTGCCGAGCGCCGGCGTCATTAAAGACGAGCTCACCCAATCGGGCGCGGTCGATTCGTCCGTCGCGCACGTACTCGGGCCCGAACTCGCCCTCGATCAGGTCGAATCCCAGGCTCCCCGGCTCGTAGACCGCGTAAGTCGCCGCGTCGGCGTCAACCACCACTGCGCCGAGCTCGCGAAACATGTCGGCGACCGTCGACTTCCCCGACCCCGCGCCGCCCGTCAGCCCAATGAGCTTCAATTTGCGTAAGTGGCTGACGACGAGAAATTCGACGCCGTGGTCGTCGGCGCCGGGCCGGCCGGCACCGCGGCCGCCATCACCATGGCGAAGGCGGGGCTACAGGTCGCTCTGCTCGAGCGCGGCGCCAAGCCTGGCGCGAAGAACGTCATGGGGGGCATCCTCTACAACCACTACCTCGAAGAGATCGTAGGCGACGACTGGAAACTGGCCCCGCTCGAGCGTCCGATCATCGAGGAGCGGCGATGGATGATGACGCCCTCCGCCGCAATCGGATTCGACTATAAGAACCTGCGCAATCGCTCCCACCCGCATTCCCATTCAGTACTGCGCGCCCGTTTCGACGCGTGGTTTGCAGAGCAGGCCGAGAAGGCCGGAGCGATGGTGGTGCCGGAGACGGTGGTCGAGCGCCTGATCGTGAAGAACGGGCGAGTGATCGGTGTCGGCACCGGCCGGGGCGACGACCTCTACGCCGAGGTCACTGTCGTGTGCGAGGGCATCGGCCTCGGCACCGGGTTGCTGGAGAACACGGTCATCAACGGCAAGCCCCTGCGCCGCAAGCTGCGCCCCAACGAGGTCGCGCTGGCCTTCAAGGAGATCATGGAGCTCGACCCGGGACTGATCGAGGAGCGGTTCAACTGCGAGTCGGGCGAGGGATGCACCGTCGAATGCTTCGGCGATTCGACGATGGGTATGTCGGGTTTCATGTTCATCTACACCAACCGCGACACGCTGTCGGTCGGAGGCGGCGCGCTGCTCAGCGAGTTCAACCAGACGCTGCGCACGCCGAACGACGTGATGGAGCACTTCAAGAAGCACCCGGCGATCAAGCCGCTGCTGCGCGGAGCCGAGACGGTCGAGTTCCTGGCGCACCTGATCCCGGAGGGTGGCTACCGTGGCATCCCGAAGGTGTTCGGCCCCGGTTACCTGGTCTGTGGCGATGCGGCGATGCTTTCCAACCCGGTGCATCGCGAAGGCTCGAACCTGGCGATGGAATCGGGACGGTTTGCCGGCGAGACGGTCATCCACGCCAAGGAGACTGGCGATTTCTCGGAGCGCCGGCTGGCCGAGTATCGGGGCAAGCTCGACCACTCGTGGGTGATGGCCGACATGAAGAAGTACGACAAGGCCGTGCCGTTGCTGGAGCACAACCCGCAGATGCTGACGAAATATCCGGTGGTCCTCGATCGCGCCCTGGACGAGTTCTTCCGCGTCGACGGGACGTCCAAGTGGGACAAGCAGAAGAAGATTCTCAAGATGGTCCGGCAGGAGGGAATGTTCAGGATGGGCTGGGATACGGTCAAAGCTTTGTGGGCGATGAAGTGAAGCAGCTTCAAAAGACGGCTGACGGACGTACCTACGAAGAAGGCGTTCTAAAGCTGCAGGATGGGCGCGAGCTGGCGTGGCGCTGGTGGGGCGACCCTGACGGCACGCCGATCCTGCGTATTCAAGGCACGCCCAGCTCGCGCAAGCAGTACAACCCGAACCCGAACATCCAGCGCGAGGTTGGAGCGCGCTACCTGATGGCCGACCGGGCCGGCTACGGAGGCTCGACACGCAAACCAGGACGCGGAATCGCCGACATCGCAGACGACTACGCGGAGCTGCTCGACGCGCATGGCCTCGAACGGGTGCCGGCGACGGGCACAAGCGGCGGCGGACCGCACGTCCTGGCGCTCGCTGCGCGCCATCCGGACCGCGTTTCCGCGATCAGCGTCGTGGTCGGCGGGACGCCATTGGTAGCCGAAGAGGTGTCGCAGCTGGTCGGTGTCAACGCGCGTGGTTACGCGCTGGCCGAACAGGGATGGAAGCCGTTGCACGAATTTCTGGTCGAAGTCCGAAAACGCCTCCTCAGCGACGAGGGCATGCAGGGCGTGCTCAGCGACGCGCCCGAGTCAGACCGCGCGATCATGTCAGACCCGGCGTGGCAGAAGATGTCACGCGAGAACATCGCCGAAACCCTGCGCCAGGGCGCCGAAGGCTGGACCGACGAATCCCTTGCCATGCATGGCAAGTGGGACTTCGACTCCGCCGATGTGAAGACGTCGGTGACCTGGTGGCACGGCGATGACGACAAGAACGCGCCGCTCTCAGCGGCGCGCCGGGTCGTGGCGACGCTCAAACAAGTGGACCTGCGCGTGTGGCACAACGAGGGCCACTTCGTGTCGATCACCCACGAGGAAGAGATCCTCAAAGAGCTGCTGAGCCGAGCTACTTAGAGACGCTTACCTGGATGGTGTGGTAGCCGCTCGCGCCGCTCGGATAGCTCGCCGAACCGCGACCGTCCTGCACATTTCCCGAGCCGTCCGTAGCGCGGACTCTGAGCCGGTAGGCCCCCTCTGAGGTCGGCGTCCACATCGCCCGCCAGAGGACCCATGTCAGCTTCGAGAGGGGTTGGTCGAAAGGAGCTTCGTTCCAGCTTGTGTCGTTGATCGTGTACTCGACCTTGCTGACCCCACGTGTACCCGCGAACGCGACCCCGCCGAGCTCGATCGAGCCGAGCTTGAGGATGTCGCCGTCGTGAGGCGCATCGAATCGCGCTGTCGTCTTGACGACCGGATTGTGGTCCCAGCCCTGCTGCTCCCAGTACCCGCCGGTCTCGTGGTTTCCGAGCTGGATGCTGTCGAGCCACTTCGGTCCCTTCATGCCGTAGAGGCCCGGGATCACCATGCGAGCCGGGTAGCCGTGCGCCATCGGCAGCGCGCTGCCGTCGAGGTCATACGCGACCAGAATCTCGCCGGAGTCCTGGATCATTTTCAAGGGCAGGCTTTCGGAGTAACCGTCGCGCGCCTTGAACGCGACCCAGCTCGCCTGCGTTTGCGGAGAGGCCATCGCGATAAGGTCACGCAGAGCGACGCCGGTGAAGGCCCCCGTGCTCATCAAGTTGCCGCCGACGTCGTTGCTGACGCACTCCAGGGTCACGTACTCGCTGGTCGACGGCAGAGCGCGAAGGTCGTGGAGCGAAATGCTGAGCGGTCGATCCACCATGCCGCCGACGCTGAGCTTCCAGCTCTGGCCGTCGACCGACGGATCGGCGAAGTTCTTCGAAACGACGTAGAAATTCTGCACCGGCGTTACGGCAGGCGAGATGCCTCGGAGGCCGGACTCCGGGGCGTCGAAGACCGCCCGATACCAGTCCGGTCCCAGGCGGTAGCCCAGGGCGAGCACGCTGAACCCGGCGATGCCGATTGGCACCGCGCTCAGCACCCGTCGCCGGCCGAGGTCCACGCCAGGCGATTCCTGGGCGCCGAACTGGAGCACCACGGCATAGATCGCGAAGAGCGCCGCCCATATGAGGGGTGTGGCCGGGCCGTCGTTGAGGCCTAGAACCCCGGCGCCACCCGCCGGAAGCAGGGCTCCGGCGACCACCAGCCAGCCAGCACCTGCGAACAAGAAGGGAAGGTACTGAGAGGTCCAGCGAAGGCTCGCCACCGACGCGGCCGCGCCGAGCACGCCGAGGCCGAGCACCATCGCGACGATCAGCCCGAACTCCTCGACGACCTTGCCGGCGTGCTGGAGCGTGTCTATCAAGAAGCCGAACACGAAGCCGGGCATCAGGGAGAGCAGCGGCTCGTTGAGGAGCTGGGGAAGAGGCCGCAGTCCGAGGATCAGGTTGGACAGGTACATGAGCGCCACGAGGGCCAATCCGCCGATGCAGCCCCAGCCAAATCCGTGCACCGCCGCCTGCTTGCGTGTCATTCCGACACCTTGTAACACCCGAACATGTCGATTTCTTTACTCAAGGTGGATACGTATTGGACTGTAGGGATTCGCGGCGGCTGGTAGCATCCACGCGTCGGAATGCCCGCACCGATAACTCCTGATGACCTCTATCGATTTCGTTGGATCGACCACGTTCGCCTGAGTCCTGACGGCGAGCGGGTCGCCTATCAGGTTGCCTGGGCGGACGCAAGTTCCAGGCAGAACCGCAGCCGCATAGTCGTGCGGCGCCTTCTGGATCCCGAACCCATCGAACCGACCGCCGGGGTTCTGCGCGACCACTCCCCGGAATGGGCTCCAGACGGGCGCAAGCTGGCCTTCATCAGCAGGGTCGGCGCCGCCGACCAGCTCTTCGTCCTCGACCTGACCGTTGGCGGGGCCGCCCAGCAGCTGACCTCGCTTGCCGAAGGGGTGTCCAGGCCGCAATGGTCACCCGACGGCACGCGCCTGGCGTTCGTCGGGGTGGCCGTCTCCGACCCGGACGCGGTGGTCGACGATCCGCGCCCACCCGAGGGTCGCGAGCAGCTCCGCCGGGCGCCGGTCGCCCGGGTGGTCCGCCGCCTTGACTACAAGCACGACGGTTTCGGCTACGGGGACGGCCGCTTCCACCACCTGTTTGCGGTCTCCGCAACCGGCGGCGATGCCAAGCAGCTCACGAACGGGACGTGGGACGTCGCCGACTTCGACTGGGCCCCCGACAGTTCGCGGCTGGTGGTCGCCGGCAACGCAGAGCCGGGCGCGGACCTGCAGCGTGAGCTGAACCTTTACGCGGTCGACCTCGAGGGGAACCGCGTCCGCCTTGGGGGCGGCTTCTTCCTCGGCTCGCCCATCTGGTCGCCGAAGGGAGACCAGATAGCCTTCATCGCGCCGAACGGGCTGGACGTCGGCCTGCTGGAACGCGTCTGGGTCGTCTCCCTGGCCGGCGGCGGACCTCGCTGCTTGACGGCGAACTTCGACCAGGCGGTGAATGACAGCGTCATCAACGACATGCGGGCCGGGCACGCCACCCGAATCTGCTGGTCGGCTGAGGGCGACCGGATCTACTTCGTCACGAGCGGGCCGGGCGTGACCGGGGTCCATTCCGTCGATCTCGAAGGCCATGTGCGCGAAGAGGTCGCCGGCCGGCGCCGCATCTACGACTTCGACCTGGCGAACGGCGTGTTCGCTTTCTGCGCCTCCGACGCCGGCAACCCGGGCGAGCTCTTCATGCTGACCCACGGCGCCGAGGCGCGGATCACCGACCTCAACCCGTGGCTGCACGACCGGTACGTAGCCGAGCCCGAGCAGCACTACTTCACCGCGCCAGACGGTTGGAGGCTCGAGGGCTGGGTGCTCAAGCCACCGGATCACGACCCAAGCCGTCTCTACCCCGCCGTCCTGGAGATCCACGGCGGCCCGCACGCCCAGTACGGCTGGAGCTTCTTCCATGAGCTTCAGATCCTGGCCGGCCTGGGCTACGTCGTCTTCTACATGAACCCGCGCGGCTCGGACGGGTACGGCGAACGCTTTCGGCGGGACGTCGTGCGCGACTGGGCGGGCAAGGATTACCTGGACGTGATGAGCTCGCTCGATCAGGTGATCGAGCGCACCGGTTACATCGACACCAACCGGCTGGGCGTCGGCGGCGGCTCCTACGGCGGCTATATGACCAACTGGATCATCGGCCAGACCAACCGCTTCTCGGCCGCGGTCGCGATGCGCTCGATCTCCAACCTGGTCAGCGAGTACTCGCAGCACGACATCGTGCTCTGGGGCGTGCTTCAGCTCGGTCCGCCGCCCTGGCCTGACCTGGACGAGCTCTGGCGCCGGTCGCCGATTCGCTACGTGCAGAACATCCGCACCCCGCTGCTCCTGACGGCCGGAGAGATGGACCTGCGATGCGCCATGTCCCAGTCCGAGGAGATGTTCGGCGCGATGCGCCTGCTCGGCAAGACGGTCGAGCTGGTGCGGTTCCCCGAGGAGTCGCACGACCTCTCTCGCAACGGACGGCCGGATCGCCGGGTGGAGCGACTGCGGCGTATCGGCGGCTGGTACGAGCGATTCCTCGGCACATCATCGGTGGATCGGCCGGCGGCGGAAGAGGAGACCCAGGTGCTGCCGGTCCCCGCGGAAGCCTCGCGCGAGTGGGCCAAGACGATCGCGATCGAAACCCGGCCGCCCGACACGAAGCCGGTGGAGGAACCGACCGCGCCCGTCGCGATCGTCGTCGAGGAACCCGAGGTGATTCAGCCCACCGTTTCGGAGTTCGCCACGGCGGCCGCGCACATCGTCGAGCCTGAGGCCCTGCCCGACCTTCCCGGTCCCGCCGGAGAAGAAGAAGAGCAAGAAGCGGTGGCCGATTCCGAACCGGTGCCTCAGGTCGACGCGGAAGCGGCGCCCCAGCCGGAGGCTCAGCCCGAGCAGGCGCCAGAACCCGAACCGATGATCGCCGAAACGGAGCCGGCGCCGGCTTCTCTCGACGAGCCTGTCGCCGAGCCCGAGCCCGAACCCGCACCCCTCATCGCCGAGGCAGAGCCGGCGCTAACTGCTGTTGCGGAACCCGAGGCCGAGCCGGAGCCTGAAGTCGCCGCCGAGCCGGAGCCCGAACCTGCGCCGCAGCCGGAAGCGGCGGCATCGGAGCCAGAGCCGGAACCTGAACCACTGCCCGAACCGGTGGCGGAGGAGGTCCCAGCTCCCACACCGGAGGCCACGCCCGCGCCGGAGCCCGAACCAGCCGAGGTGCGCTCGCATGCGGAGCGCCAGGCCCAAGCCACCCCCGATGTCAGCTCCACACTTGTCGCCTGGCCTACCAACACGGCTGTCTCGGCACCGGAAAACGGCGCCCCGGCCCAGGCCGGCTCCTTCGAGGAAGCGACCTCGGTCATCCCGGTCTGGCAGCAGACCGATCCAAACGCCGACTCCAAGCGGACCGTGTCGCTGCAAGCGATGCCGCCCGAGGAGGTGGCCTCGGGTTCCGGCTTCGCCGCGCTGCTCACGTTCGAGTCAGGTCCGTTTGCCGGCCGGATCGTGGCTCTGCCGACCCAGATGGTGAGCATCGGACGAGCGCCGGACAACGATGTCGCGCGCCGGCTCGTTCTGGATCAGCGACCTCGGCAGCACCAACGGCACGCTCGTCAACGGGGAGCCGGTGATCGAAAAGCAGCTCTCCGACAACGACATGATCGCCATCGGGCAGAACACGCTTCGCTTCACGCTCGAAGCCTAGCCACGACTCCGCACGTGGCCTCGGTCGTCGAGATCTGGCGATATCCCGTGAAGTCGATGGCCGGCGAGCGGCTTGACTCCTGCATGGTCACCGAGCTCGGGTTGGAGGGTGACCGCAAGTGGGCTTTCATCGATCAATCCCCAAATCGCCTTGGGAAGTGGTTCAACATCAAGCAGCATTCGCCGCTCATGACCTACCGCGCTCGGCTGGTCGAAGGCGAGCTCGACCTGGTCGCGCCCGACGGATCGAGCGTCGCGCTCGACGGGGACCTGGTGCGCAGGTTCGAGGCCGCTTCAGAAAGACCGCTGCAGCTGCGCGAGCTTCCCGGCGGAAACTTCGACGACTCGCACGTCCTGATCGTCAACCTCGCCTCGGTGAGAGCGTTCGAGCTCGAGGTCGGGATGCCGCTCGACCATCGCCGCTTTCGGGCGAACCTCTACGTGGACGGGCTGGAGCCGGAAGCAGAGTTGGGCTGGCTGGGACGCGTCATCAAGGCCGGTGGCGCCGAGCTGGAGGTGACGAGTCGCTGCGAGCGATGCAAGGTCATCACCATGGACCCCGACACGACCGAGGCGACCCCTGAGGTCCTGCGCGTGCTGGTCGAGCGGCACGACGAGCGGATGGGGATGTACTGCCGGGTCGTGCGACGCGGACGGGTAGCCGTCGGAGACTTCGTCGGGTAGCTAACCTTCTGAACGGGACGTTTCCGAGTTAGGCAGGAGGTCAAATGGCGGTCAGCGCTTTCTCTGACGAGTGGGCCAGGCAGTTCAAGGACGAGGTCAACCGGTCCAGCACATACAAGTCCGCCGCCAAGGGGTGGAAGTGGACAGTCGGCCTTGTGGTCGAGGCGGAGCCCGACAAGAACTTTCCCGAGTCGAAGGGCGTGGTGATGGACCTGTTCGACGGCTCGGCGCGCGACATCAAGGTCGGCGCCGCCGCGGACGCCCAGAAGTGCGACTTCGTCATCACGGCGCCCTACACGCGCTGGAAGCAGGTGGCGACCAAGGAGCTCGACGCGACCAAGGGAATCCTGCAGGGCAAGCTGAAGCTGAAGGGCGATCTGCCGACCATCGTGCGCTACACCAAAGCGTCGCAGGAGATGACCGAGTGCACGACGCGGATCCCGGTCGAATGGCCCGACGAAAAATAGCAACCAACAGGGTGTCTGAAGCCGTCGACTACGCCGATCCCGAGCCCAGCGCGTTTGCGTCGATGCTCGGTGGCCTGATCGACGCCAACATCGAAAACAATCCCACCAAGCGCAAGGACTTCGATGAGCTCGCGGCGCGGGTCGGTATCTGGGTCACGGACATCGACGAAGGCGTGACGCTCGAGTTCCGGCGAGGCTCGCTGCTGGTCCACAACGGTCTGAAGCCGAAGCGAGACATCACCATCCGCGCAGAGGCAGAGACGGTCTTGAACCTCAGCAACCTGCGGATCGGGCTGTTCGGCATGCCGGTCTATTACGACGAGGTGGGGCGGGGAGTTGCGGCGAAGCTGGTCCAGGGCAAGCTGCACATCGATGGCATGCTCGGCAATATCGCGACCGTGAACACCGTGACCCGCATCTTTTCGGTCAGATGAAGCTGACCGTGGTCGGCGCCGGCAGCATGGGCGCGCAGATCGCGCAGCAGGCGGCTCTGCACGGCATCGAGGTGGCGCTGCACGACCAGGACGGGGACCAGTTGCAGCGGGCCCGCGAGTCGAACCAGGGCCACCTCGCGCGCCGCGTCGAGAAGGGCAAGCTCTCGAAGGAGGACGCGGACGCTGCAGTCAATCGCGTCCACCTCACCCCCGACATGAGCGAGGCGGCTGACCGGGCCGAATTCGTCATCGAGGCGGTGTTCGAGGACCTCGAGCTGAAGCGTGCGATCTTCCGCGAGCTGGACGAGGTCGCTCCGGCTGGCGCCGTGCTGGCGAGCAACTCATCGACCATGGGGATAAGCAAGATCGCCGACGTGACCAAACGGCCGGACCGCTGCCTCAACATGCATTTCTTCTACCCGGTCCTCGTGATGGACCTGGTCGAGATAGTGCGCGGCCCACTGACCTCGGACGAAACCGTGGAGCACGCCAGCGACCTCGCCCGCCAGATGGGGCGCACGCCGGTTCTGCTGAACAAGGAGATCGACGGCTTCATCGTCAACCGGATCCTCCACGCGGCGACGCAGGAGGCCTACCGGCTGCTCGACGCCGGCGTCGCGTCGTTCGAAGACATCGATACGGCGGTGGAGAAGGGTCTGAACTGGCCGATGGGTCCGTTCCGGCTCGGCGATTTCAGCGGCCTCGACGTAACCTACAACGCCCGGCTGCACATGTACCGGGTCACGGGCGACGAGCGCTACAGGCCATCGCCGCAGCTCGAGGCCAAGGTCAAGGCGGGCAAGCTTGGCCGTAAGACCGGCGAGGGCTGGTACACCTACTAACATGCGGCTGCACCATGTCGGGGTGGCGGTGGCCGACCTCCGCCCGGCGATCGACATGTATACATCGCTTTTTGGGGCCGAGCTGACGCATCGCGCGAGCAATGAGAAGGACGGCCTGGAGGCGGCATTCCTGCAGATGGGCGATGCCGAGATCGAGCTGCTGTCGCCGCTGCGCGACGACTCTGCGGTCGGCAAGTTTCTGGCCAAGCGCGGTCCGGGGATGCATCACGTCGCCTACGCGGTGAGCGACATTAGAAAGGCGATGGCGGACGCGCGCGCGGCGGGCCTCGAGCTCATCGACGCCGAGCCGCGCATGGGCATGCACGGCACCTTGATCGCCTTCGTGCATCCGAAGAGCGTCGGCGGGGTGCTGACGGAGTTCGTCGAGGCATGACCGAGCTCCAGAACGACAGCGGCCTCCCGTTGAAGCCCGTCTACTCGGTCGAGGATCGGACCACCGAGGAGCCGCCGCCCGGCACCTTTCCGTACACGCGCGGCATCCACCGCGACATGTATCGCGGCCGGCTGTGGACCATGCGTCAATACGCCGGCTTCGGCACGGCGGCGGAATCCAACCAGCGCTACCGGTTCCTGCTCGACCACGGGCAGACCGGGCTCTCCGTCGCGTTCGACCTGCCCACGCAGATCGGCTACGACTCCGACGACCCGATGGCCAGCGGCGAGGTGGGCAAGGTCGGTGTCGCCATCGACTCGCTGGCGGATATGGAGGTCCTGTTCGACGCCATACCCCTTGATCGGGTCTCGACGTCGATGACGATCAACGCCACCGCGGCGATGCTGCTGCTGCTCTACCAGCTCGTCGCGGAGAAGCAGGGCTGCCCGCCCGAGAAAATCACAGGCACGGTGCAGAACGACATCCTCAAGGAGTACGCCGCCCGCGGCACGTACATCTTTCCGCCCAAGCCCTCGATGCGCCTGATCACCGACCTGTTCGCCTATTGCGCACGCGAGCTTCCGAACTGGAACACGATCTCGATCTCTGGCTACCACATGCGCGAGGCCGGCTCGACGGCGGCCGAGGAGATCGCGCTCACGCTCAGCCACGCGATCGCGTACGTCGAGGCGGCGCAGGCGGCCGGCCTCGGGGTTGATGACTTCGCGCCGCGGGTGTCCTTCTTTTTCGCCTGCCACATGGACTTCTTCGAGGAGGTCGCCAAGTTCCGCGCCGCGCGCCGGATGTGGGCGCGCATCATGCGCGATCGATTTCACGCGCGGGACCAGCGATCGCAGGCGCTGCGCTTCCACACCCAGACGGGAGGCGTGACGCTGACCGCGCAGCAGCCGCTGAACAACGTCGTGCGGACCACGCTCGAGGCGATGAGCGCGGTTCTCGGCGGGACCCAATCGCTGCACACAAACGCCTACGACGAGGCCCTCGGCCTGCCCTCGCAGAGCGCGGCCGAGATCGCCCTGCGCACGCAGCAGTTGATCGGTTTCGAGTCTGCGGTCCCGTACGTCGCGGATCCTCTCGGGGGTTCGTACTACGTCGAGAATCTGACCGACCGGGTCGAGGAGGAGGCGCGGGCGATCATGGCCGAGATCGATGAGCTCGGCGGCGCAGTCGCGTGCATCGAGTCCGGCTGGACGCAGCGCCGCATCGCGGACAGCGCCTACCGGATGCAGCGGCGCATCGAATCGGGCGAACGGGTCGTGGTGGGGGTCAACCGCTACACCGACACTGATGCGCGCCCGGTCGACATCATGAAGATCAGCCCGCGCCACCAGGTGGCCCAGGCCCGGGCCCTGAAGAAGCTGCGCTCGGGGCGGACTAAGGCCACAGTCGCGCGTCACCTGGGCGAGCTGGAGCGGGCGGCTCGGGGAAGCGACAACCTGATGCCGCCGCTGAAAGCGGCGCTGGCCGACTACGTGACGATTGGCGAGTGCTGCACCGTGCTGCGCGGAGTGTTCGGCGAATACCACCCAGGGGAGGCGGCGTGATGGACCGGTACCCGGCTGTGATCCCGATGATCGCGTACGAGAACGGCCCGGCGGCGATGGACTGGCTGTCGCGTGCGTTCGGATTTCGCGAGCGAGCGCGGATGCTGGGCGAGAACGGCCGGCTGAGCCACGGTGAGATGGAGGCCGGCGACGGCATGATCATGCTCGCCACCCCTTCGCCTCACTACCACGGGCCCAAGCATCACCGCGAGGAATGCGAGCAGGCCCGGCGCTGGTCCGAGGTCCCGTACATCATCGACGGCGTGCTCGTGTACGTCGAGGACGTCGACGCGCACTTCCAGCGGGCGAAGGCGGAGGGCGCGACGATGCTGTCGCCGGTCGAGGAGGGACAGGAGGGCAAGCGGTACCGCGCCGAGGACCTCGAGGGGCATCGGTGGATGTTCATGCAAAAGACATGAGCACCCCGCCCCGGCATCGCAAGGTCGACCCCCTCAACGAGCTGCGGCAGCGCAAGTACGAGGCGGGGCACGGCGATGCGGAGGCGTTCAACCGGCAGCACGCCAAGGGCAAGCTGACTGCCCGCGAACGCATCGCGCGAATGGTCGACCGCAACTCGTTCGAGGAAATCGATCTCTTTGCCAGGCACCGAGACGGCGTGTCCGGTGACGGAGTGGTGACCGGGATGGCGAAGATCGACCGCCGCGACGTGATGCTGTTCAGCCACGACGCGAGCGTCTTCGGCGGCTCGTCCCCATCATCGGCATCAACGACTCCGGCGGCGCCCGCATCCAGGAAGGCGTCGTATCGCTGGCGGGTTACGCCGAGATCTTCTGGCGCAACGTTGAGGCGAGCGGCCTCATCCCCCAGCTGAGCCTGATCCTCGGCCCGTGCACCGGCGGTGCGGTCTACTCGCCGGCCATCACCGACTTCACGTTCATGGTCCACGGGGTCGGATACATGTTCATCACGGGGCCGGAGGTCGTCCGCGTGACGACGGGTGAGGACGTCACCTTCGATTCCCTCGGCGGGGCTGAGGTGCACAACGTGCGGTCCGGCGTCGCTCACTTCCTCGCGGAGAGCGAGGAGGAATGTTTTACCCAGGTCCGCAAGCTCTTCAAGTACATCCCGCAGAGCTGCGAGGAGGCGCCACCTGTGGTGGACGCGACGGACGATGCGGAGCGCGCCGCGCCGGGACTCGCCACGATAATTCCGGACAACCCGAAGGAGCCCTACGACATCAAGGAAGTGATCGGCATGGTGGTCGACCATGGCGAGTTCTTCGAGGTACAGCCCTTCTTCGCGATGAACCTCGTGGTCGGGTTCGCGCACCTTGACGGCAAACCTGTTGGCGTGGTGGCCAACCAGCCCAAGGTGATGGCGGGGGCGCTGGACATCAACGCCTCGGACAAGGGCGCGCGTTTCGTCCGGTTCTGCGATGCGTTCAACATCCCGCTCGTCACCTTCGTCGACGTGCCGGGCTTTCTGCCGGGGACGGCGCAGGAGTATGGCGGCATCATCCGCCACGGCGCCAAGCTGCTCTACGCGTTCAGCGAGGCGACGGTGCCGAAGCTGACGGTGATCACCCGCAAGGCATATGGCGGCGCGTACTGCGTCATGTGCTCGAAGCACATCCGCGCGGACTTCAACGTCGCGTGGCCGACGGCGGAGATCGCCGTGATGGGACCGGAGGGCGCGGTCAACATCCTCTTCCGCCGTGAGCTGGCGGCGGGCACCGCGCAGAGAAGTGAGCTGGTCAGCGATTACACCGAGCGGTTCGCCAACCCTTACATCGCGGCCGAGCGCGGCTACATCGACGATGTGATCGAGCCAGGCCGAACCAGGGCCGAGCTCATCCGCGCGCTCCGCATCGCCATGCGCAAGGAGCGCCGGCGCAGCCCGCGGTGGCACGGCAACATCCCCCTGTGACCATGATCTTGGTGGAGCTGAAGCCCGGATTCATTCCGGGCGTCCCCCCGCCGCACAGTTGCGACCCCCTGTAATGATCCAGCTCGAGCCCTGGACAGACGGCGACATGCCGCTGCTGGTGCGGCTCAACGCGCCGGAGATGACGGAGCACCTGGGCGGCCCCGAGACTCCCGAGCAGCTGGAAAAGCGCCACCGTCGCTACGTGGCCGCCATCGATTCCGACGCGGCGCGCATTTTCAAGGTCGTTCTGCTGCCGGAGGGTGTTCCGGTTGGAGGGGTGAACTTCTGGGAGCGGGAGTGGGAGGGCGAGCCCGTGCTCGAGATGGGATGGGGAATCCTGCCCGAATATCAGGGTCGCGGCATCGCGTCGGCGGCGGTTGCGAAAGCCATCGAGCAGGCTCGAGCCACCTCCAGGCGCGCCACCATCCATGCGTTTCCGTCGGTCGACAACGCGGCCTCGAACGCGGTCTGCCGGAAGTTGGGCTTCGAGCTGCTGGGTCCGGTGGAATTCGAATATCCGAAGGGCAACTGGGCGCCGAGCAACGACTGGCGCTTCACGCTGCGCCAATACACTTAGCCGATGCCGAGGCAGGACGCGCAGGGCCGCTGGATAAGTGACGACGGCCTTCAGTATTGGGACGGCTCCTCTTGGCGCCCGATCGGCACGCAGGCAGCTGCCCGGAGCGGCATCTCGGCGCTTCCGGCGGTCCTGATCGGCTGCGGTTTTGCGCTGGTGATCGTTCTCGTGCTCGGCATCGGCCTCACCGTGTTCGCTCTGAACAGCCCCGACTTCCAGCGGACCTTCTGCAACGGCTGGAACAGCGACAACAGCGCAAACCTCGATTGCCCATTCCACCCCACCCCGTGAGATGAAGCTCCTCGAATACCAGGCCAAAGAGGTGCTCGCCTCGCTTGGCATCGCCATCCCGCCCGGTGAGGTCGCCCGCACTCCGGACGAGGCCGCCTGGGCATGCGGCAGGCTCGGCCCGGTGGCGGTCAAGGCGCAGGTGCCCGTGGGGGGCCGGGGCAAGGCCGGCGGCATCAAGGTGGCCCGGACGCCCGACGAGGCGAGGCGGGCCGCCGAACAGATCATCGGCATGGACATCAAGGGCTTCAAGGTCCCGCTCGTCTACTGCGAGGCGGCGCTCGAGATCGAGCGGGAGATCTACCTGGGCTTCACGGTCGACCGCGACGCGCGCGCCAACATCCTGATGCTCTCCGCGAAAGGAGGCATGGACATCGAGCAGGTGGCCGATGATTCGCCCGATTCGATCGCCAGGCTGTATCCGAATCCGTGGCGAGGACCGCTCGACTTCGAATTGACGCAGCTGGTTTTCGATGCGGGGCTGGGCGACCTCGCGCGTCCGCTGATGGCCATGATCAAAAAGCTCTATCGCGCGGTTCCCGACTATGACGCCCTGACCGCCGAGATCAACCCGCTTGTCGTCACCAAGAAGGGCGACGTGGTCGCCGGCGACGCCAAGCTCGAGATCGATGACAACGCCGCCTGGCGCCACAAGGACCTCGAGCAGAAATACGGCGCTTTGATCGAGGGGGACCCGTACGAGGTCGAAGCCAAAAAGCGCGGCCTCACCTATGTTTCGCTCGACGGCGACATCGGGATCATCGGCAACGGCGCCGGACTGTGCATGAGCACGCTGGACCTCGTGCAGCGTGCGGGCGGCCGGCCCTCCAACTTCTGTGACATCGGCGGCGGGGCGAAGGCCGAGGTGGTCGAGAATGCCCTGGCGGTGATCCTCATGAACCCGAAGGTCAAGGGCGTCGTAATCAACGTGTTCGGCGGCATAACGCGCGGCGATGAGGTGGCGAAAGGGATCATCACCGCTCGCGACAACCTGAACATGAAGCTGCCGCTGGTCGTGCGCCTGAGCGGAACCAACGAGGAGGAGGGTCGCGAGATCCTCAAGCGAAACGGCATCGAGCCTGGCGTCAACGCTTGGGCGGCGGCTCAAAAGATCGTCGAGTTGACAAAGTCGGACGCCCCCACCACCGCCGCTGCGCGGGGGAGCCTCCCCGGCGAGCGGGGAGGCGAATGAGCATCCTCCTTGACTCCTCGACGCGCGTGATCGTGCAGGGGATCACGGGCCGCGAAGGCTCGTTGCACACCGAGCAGATGAAGTCTCTGGGCACGAAGGTGGTCGGCGGCGTCAGCCCGGGCAAAGGCGGGACGACCCATCTCGGCGTCCCCGTGTTCAACACGGTGGCGGACGCCATCAAGGCGACCGGCGCCAACGCTTCGGGCATCTTCGTGCCCGCGCCTTTCGCAGCCGACGCGATCATGGAGGCGGCCGCGGCGGGCATCACCCTCATCGTCTGCATCACGGAGGGCATCCCAATCCAGGAGATGATCCGGGTCAAAGATTTCCTCCGCGGCTATCCGCAGGCGCGCTTGCTCGGCGCCAACTGCCCCGGCCTCATCACACCCGGCCAGGCGAAGATCGGGATCATCCCGCAGCGCATCACCAAGCCTGGATCGATCGGCCTGGTTTCGCGCAGCGGCACTCTCACTTATGAGGTGGCATCGGCTCTCTCCGCCGCCGGGATGGGCCAGTCGACGATCGTCGGGATCGGCGGCGACCCGGTGCTGGGACTGACCTTCCGCGACGTGATCGAGATGTTCGAGAAGGACCCGGCGACGACCCAGGTGGTGCTCATCGGCGAGATCGGCGGCAGCGACGAGGAGCATGCGGCGGAGCTGCTGGCCCGCGGCACGCGCCTGAAGGCGGTCGCCTTCATCTCGGGGCGCACCGCGCCTGAAGGCAAGCGCATGGGCCACGCGGGTGCCATCATCTCCGGCAACCGGGGCACCGCCAAGAGCAAGGAGGAGGCGTTTCGCAAAGCCGGCGTCACGGTGGCGGAAACTACGGATGAGATAGTGGGGATGCTTCGATGAGCGCGCTGCCACTGGCCGTGACGAGGGCGCTGCCCGCGGAACGGATGCGCGATCTCGCGATCGCGGGGGCCCTGGTCCTGTGGCTCGTTTACACGCGCATCTACTGGGTGCTGCAGGCGGCTCATCTCGGCGGCCCCGTCTGCCCCTTCTATTACGTGACCGGCCACCCGTGCCCGTTTTGCGGAGGGACGCGGTCGTTTGCCTACATGTGGCGCGGTGACCTGTCGGACGCGGTGCGGATGTATCCGCTGGGTCCTGCCCTGTTCGCCGGGACGATCGCGGGGGTGGGCGGTCTCGTGTCGGGCGCCATCACGGGGCGAACCTGGACCCCACGCCTGACAGCCGTGCAATGGCGTGGAATCGGGGCGGGTGCGGCGGCGGTCCTGCTGATCAGCTGGGCCCTCAAGTGGTTCGTCCTCGGCAATTAAGGTTCGGCGGCTGAGTCCCGAGGACTGGCAGCTCTACCGGCGCGTTCGTCTGGCCGCTCTCCAGGAAGCGCCCTACGCATTTGGGTCGAGCTACGAGCGCGAGGTCCACTTCCCGGAGAGCCGGTGGAGACAGACGCTCGTCGCTCGGGCGCGCTTCGTGGCCGAGGCGGACGGCATCGTGGCCGGAACCGTGAGCGGCGGCGACGGCGACTCCACGGCCGCGGCCGCCATGACAGCGATGTGGGTCGATCCGCGTTTTCGTCGCCAGGGTGTCGGTGAGGTTCTCGTGAAGCACGTGATCGAGTGGGCCAGGTCGTCCCGTTACGACGAGATGTTTCTCTGGGTCACCGACGTCAACGCGAACGCCGAGCGCCTGTACCAGCGGAATGGGTTCGTCAGCACCGGGGCAGTGCAGGAGGTCCGTCCGGGCGAGTTCGAGCACGAGATGTCCCGGAAGATCTAGGCGCCTTCGATCAAGCGGGTGATGATCGGATACACCAGGGCGTTGTTCTGTGCCGCGTTCCCGGGGTCGATCAGGTCGTGGGGCAGGCGATCGGCGACCGGAAACTCGTACGTCTCGACGTTGGCGCGATGCCCGCGCCACGAATCGATGAGCCTGTAGGTGAACCTGTTGTCGAGCCTTGGCTCGGCCGCGTTGGTGATCACGGCTATGGATTGGGCCTTCGGCGGGCCGGCTCGCGCGGCCTTGACCAATCGCCGGCCGGCCTGGAACAGAGCGGCGTAGGCGTGGGTGGAGAACCTGGGGTATCCGTACGGCGGACCGATCCGTTCCCTCACCTTGTTGTTCCACCAGAGGTAGAAGTTCGGTATCCGAACCGCGAGGTTGCTGAGCGCTGTCAGCGCCGGGCCCGGTATGGGCTTGAGTCCGAGCATCGGTGCGATGAGCACGGCCCGCTCGACGTCGTTGCGCGTCTGTGCCACCAACCCCGCGAGGATCGCGCCGAGCGACAGCCCCGCCACGCGCAGCTCCGCGATCGACGTGTTGAGCCGGTCGGAGTAGCCGTGCCGCGGATAACGCGGGATGAAGACGTTCCAACCTCGCTCGAAGAGCTGGCGGCCAAGCGTGTCCATCTGCTGAGGGCAGTTCGTAAAACCGTGGAGCAGCACCAGGGAGCGCTCCGCGCTGCGCCCGTGCGTGTAAAGCCGGGTATGGCAGAGCGGGTTGACGTTTGGTCCGTCGAGATCCTTGATCGTCGTCGCGATGCGGATCCCTTCCGAGTAGTGGTCTTCGGTCTTCACGTGCAAGGATTGGTGCAATGGATTTTGAACTGACTCAGGAGCAAGAGGCGATTCGCGATACATGTCGCGACTTCGCGCGAGAGGTGGTCGCGCCGGCGGCGGAAGAGCTCGACCGGCATCACAAGTTCGGTTACGACGTCGTCCGCCAGATGGGCGAGCTAGGTCTTTTCGGGCTGCCGTTCTCGGAAGAGGTCGGTGGAGCGGGCGGCGATTTTCTATCGCTGTGCATCGCCATCGAGGAGATCTCGCGGGCCGATGCGGGAGTCGGCATCACGCTCGAGGCCGCGGTCTGCCTCGGCTCCTCGCCGATCTATGCGTTTGGGAGCAAGGAGCAGAAGGAGCGATGGCTGCCGGACCTGGTCGCGGGTCGCAAGCTGTGGGCTTTCGGGCTGACGGAGCCTGAGGCGGGCTCGGACGCGGGAGCGACCAAGACGCGCGCGGAGCAGCGCAACGGGAAGTGGGTGATCAACGGTGCCAAGCAGTTCATCACCAACTGCGGCACCGAGATCCCGGCCGGCGTGACGATCACCGCCGTAACCGGTCGGTCGGGTGATGAATCGGAAATCAGCGCGCTCATGGTCCCGACCGGCACGCCCGGGTACCACGTGCTCGAGAGTTATCGAAAGCTTGGCTGGCATTCCTCCGACACACATCCGTTGAGCTTTGAGGATTGCGCTGTGCCGGCGGAGAACCTGCTGGGTGCTCGCGGTGGAGGCTACCGGCAGTTCCTGCACACGCTCACGGGCGGCCGCATCGCGATCGCGGCACTATCGGTGGGCGTCGCGCAGGCGTGCCTGGATGCGGCGCTCGCGTATGCGAAGGAGAGGCGCACATTCGGCGCTCCGATCTCCAAGCACCAGGCGATCCAGTTCAAGCTCGCGGACATGGCGATGGAGGCGGAGGTGGCCCGGACGATTGTTTATCGGGCCGCGGCCGCTTATGGGCGGGAGGGGGCGGAGACGAGCGACGAGCTGAGGATGCTCGCGGCGATGTCGAAGCTATGGAGGACTATCCCGTCGCCAGGTACTGGCGGGATGTGAAGGTGAACGAGATCGGGGAGGGGACTTCCGAGGTGCAGCGGATGCTCATCGCGAGGTTGCTGGGCACCTGAGGGATTGGACTAGCGATAGACCCCGTTGTGGCCCAGGCTGTGCTGCCCGACGTTTGGAAAATATGTCAGCCCGTGGTCCTCGGAACCGACCGGGATCCTGGCCAGCACGTTTCCGGTGGCCGTGTCGAACACGTACACCGTCGCGTGGTAGCGGCCGGAGGCCCACAGCTGTTTTCCGTCGGGGCTGAGTTGCAGCATGTCCGGACTTCCGCCACCTGGAATCTGCCACTTCGCGACTACGGTGCGGGTGGCGAAATCGATCACCGAGACCGAAGCCTCGAGGCGGTTTGACACGTAGAGCGATTTCGTGTCGCGCGAGACCTGCAAGCCGTGCGCCCCGCGGCCGGTGGGGATGAACTGGATCTCGTTCATCGCCACCGGATCGATGACCGATACGCCCATGCGGCCCTGGTTGGTCACGTAGAAGAGGCTTCCGTCGGGAGAGAGCCTCACGTCGATCGGAAGCCCGCCGACCCGGACGTAGCCCGCGAGCTGCATCGTATTCACGTCGACCTTCGCGACCACGCCCGAGTACTCGGTCGAGATCATCAAGTAGCTTCCGTCGGCGCTGAAGTCCAGGTGATCGGCTCCCGGCCACGGGATCGGCACCGACTTCAGCAGCGCCCAGCCGTGTCGCCAGTCGCGGAACTCGATCCGCTGCAGGCGCTCGACGACGTCGACCGCCTTGGTGCCATCGGGCGTGAAGTAGAGGTTGTAGGGGAACGGAATCGAAACTTTGTCGACCGGCCGTCCCGTGCGGATGTCGAGGACGGTCAGGCTGCTCGAACCCTCGTTGTCGACGAAGAGGGCGCTCATGTCCCACGCGGGAGCGATGTGGTGGGGAATGGCGC
>VBII01000107.1 GCA_005887735.1 Chloroflexota bacterium | reverse complement strand
CATCGACCCTGCGTTGATGGAGATCATGTCGGTCAGGGTCCCCGCGAAGGTGAAGCGCGCGCTAGAGCAGCGCGCGGAGAGCGAGGGCCGGCCGGCCGGAGCGGTTGTGGTCGAGCTCCTTGGAAGGGTGGACGATCAGTGAGACGTGTCTTCATCGCGCTGAACTGCCTGGTGCTGGCCGTTGCTTCCGTGGTGTTGATACCTGCATTCGCGCTCGCCGACGTGCCGTCCAGCTACACGAGCTATGGCTACGCCACAGGAGTGCATGGCATCGCGGGGAGCGATGCATTTCCCAACTTTCAGAACGGTGCGGTCAACAACCGATATCCGACGGCAGAGGTCCAGCAGGACGCGGGCCCGTCCTCGACGGCGAAGGCGACGTATTCGGACAGCGGTCCCGCCGCGGCGACGGTTGGGTCGCAGTACAACCAGGGCTGCAGCCAGTCGGGCAGCCAGCCGCCCCCGCCGCAGATCTGCCAGAACCCGAACAACCAGGTTCCCTACGGTTGCGGGAGCGGTCCCAACGCTGACGCTAACGCAGCGCAGTTGAACGCCGACGCGTCCGGCTATTACGCCGGCGGCGGCACGCAACCGTTCAGCGGCGCATCGGGCAAGACCAGCACTGCCATGGACTCGGGCGGCACCTTGACCATGACCACGCATTCGGAGGTCGACAGCTTCGTCATCGGCACCGTCAAGGTCAGCAAGCTCGTGGTCGATGTCAACGCTTCCAGCACCGTCTCGGGAGGCGATGGCCAGGCCCACGTCACGGGCGGGGAGGTGACCGCCAACGGGCAACCTGTGGCGGTGAACGACCAGGGCGTGACCATCCAGGACAAGCAACCGGTTCCGTGCTCTTCGGCGCCGAAACCGCCGCCGGCGGTGCAACCGCCACCGGCTCCCTCTCCGCCTGCAGGACCGCTCCCTCCGCTGCCCATCGGCGGCAGCTCCGGCGGGTCGGGCGGCGGCGCATCGCGGCCAGGATCGTCGTCGGGATGCGTTCCGGTCGTGAACGTGACCTACATCACCATCTTCACGGTGGCGCCGACCAAGACCGTGGACGGCAGCCATGTGACGATCTGGGCGACAGGCCTTCACATCAAGATCACGCAGCCGTCGCCGGGGCCCGGCGTGCCCAGCCAGAGCGCGGAGTACGTCCTGGGTGAGGGCTTCGTCGACCTGCAGGCAGGTGGCGGCGGCGCAGGCTTCGATTTCGGCGGCTTTGGCGGATTCGGCGGCGGATTCGGCGGTGGCGACTTCGGAGGGTTCGGCGACCAGAGCGGCGCCGGCGGCGGTTCCGGCTCGGCGGCAGGTCAGCTGGGCGCGGCGCTCGCCGCGGACCGCATACCGCTCGCGTTCATGTTCCTGACCCTCGAGGCTCTGCTGCTCGCGTCGGCCGCAGCCTGGGTCTGGGCGCGTAATGCGCCATCGGGCAGAGTCCCCGACGAGGTGCTCTCACCGTGATCGCCTGGCTGCGCCACCGACCCGTCACGGCGCACTGCGAGGCAGACCGGTGGAGATTTGATCCTCGGTACACGCAGGGGCGCTGTCCGATCTGCGGCTGGAAGCCGGAGGGGGCACCCGACGCGCCGCGCTGGCTGGCGATCGCCAACCGGTGGGACTGGGAGATGCTCGGCCTGCTCCTGCTGGCAGACGTGCTCGTCCTGCTGGGCCTGATCGTCGCCCACGCGGCGGGAATCCTGCGCTAGGACCTGAAGCCCTTTGGGGCTGAACACAAGAGAAAGTTCCGCCTCGCTGACGCCAGACGTGCGGAATCCCGCCATCCGAGGCGCACGTCTGACGCCTCACGTGCGGAATCCGAAGTTCGGTTATCCGGAGCCGACCGGGCTCGTCACCAGTCGGTAGCGGTGCTCCGGGCGTCCGGGGCTGCCGTACCGCATCGTGAGCTCGACCCGCCCGAGCTGGCACAGGTGGTCGAGGTAGCGGCGAGCGGTCACGCGGCTCACGCCGGCTTCCTCGGCGACCGCCGCGGCAGGCAGGCCTGATCGGGAACGGCCAAGCGCCTGGACGATCAGCTCCAGCGTGGCGTCGGACAAGCCTTTCGGAAGGGTGTCGGCGCGAGCGGTGCGCAGCACTCGGAAGATGCGGTCGACATCACCCTGCTCCGCGCGATCGATGCGCGTCATCCGTTCGCGGGCGGCCGCGTACGACAGCAACTTTTCCTCAAACGTCGGGAACAGGAACGGCTTGATCAGATAGTGGACGACGCCACCGCGCATCGCGGTGCGCAGGCTGTCCACATCACGCGCGGCCGTGACCGCGATGACGTCGACTGGCAGATGGCTGTCCTCGCGCAAGCGCTGCAGCACGTCCAGGCCGGACATGTCGGGCAGGTAGATGTCGAGCAGGACGAGGTCCGGCCGCAGCTGCTCGACCTCGTTGAGGGCTGCGACCCCGGTTTGCGCGCGGCCGGCGACCTCGAAGCCGGGCACTCGCTCCACATAGGCCGCGTGAAGCTCGGCGACCCGAAAATCGTCGTCGACCACCAGGGTGCGGATCATTGCGGCACGAGCACCTTCAGCGGTATGCGCACCGTGAACAGCGCCCCTCCTTCGTTGACCACGCTCACCTCGCCGCCGTTGCGGCGCGCCACCTGCCGCACGAGCGCCAGGCCGAAGCCGCGCCGCTTGCGGTTGGGCCGAGCCTTCGTGCTGAATCCCTCCTGAAAGATCTGGCCGTCGACGCCCTCAGGCACGCCCGTGCCGGAGTCGTGCACTTTGATGACCAGCTCAGAGTCCTGTTCGGTGACCGAGACGCTCACCCAGCGATCAACCGGTGATGCGGCGGCCGCGTCCAGGGCGTTGTCGATCAGGTTGCCGAGCAGGGTGATCAGCTGCTCGCTTTCGAGTGAGCTGCGGGTCATCATCGTGTCTTCGCTGACGCGGAAGTCGATGCCGCGTTCGGTTGCGATGGCTGCCTTCGCCAGCAGCAGCGCGCCGAGGACCGGGTCGCCGACGCGCTCGAGCAGCGACTCGGTCAGCTCCTGGTGCAAGCCTGAGCTCTGGGCGATGAGTTTCATCGCCTCGTCGGAGCGGCCGAGCTGCATGAGCCCGGCGATCGTATGCAGCCGGTTGGCGAACTCGTGCGCCTGTGCGCGCAGCGCGTCGGTGAGGCTGTCCACGCCGAGCCCGGGGGCCAGGCCTGTGAGCTCGGTCGTGTCGCGCAGCGTCGCCACGTGACCAATCTCATGCCCGCGGACGAGGATCGCGCGACGGCTCGCAACGAGGACCCGTTCGCCCGCCAGCAGCACCTCATCCTCGTCTTTCAATCCGCCCGAGAGGAACTTCAAGAGGCGCCCCTGAGGCAGCACCTGCGCGACCTTTCGTCCGACGCAGTCAACAGGTAGGGCGAGCAGGCGGCGAGCTTCATCGTTCGCCAGCGTGATGGTCCCGTCGCGATCGGTCGCGATCGCACCTTCGTGTATGCCCTGGAGGCTTGCCTCTCGCTCCTCGAGCAATCCCGCGATCTCGTACGGCTCCAATCCGAACGTCTGCCTCTTCAGGCGCCATGCCAGCAACCAGGACGCGACCACCCCGATCGCGAGCGAAGGCAGCAGCGTCGTGGCAAATCCAGGGAGCTCGCCGAACAACCGCTGGGCCAGGGGCGGCTCGAGAAAGCCCACCGACACCATGCCGATAATCTGGCCGCGATAGAACATCGGCGCCTTGCCGCGTGCCGACACGCCCAGCGTTCCGCGCTGCACGCCGACCCAGCTGTGGCCGGCGAGAACCGCGCTCGGATCCTCATCCACCGGCCGGCCGATGAGGGCCGCGTTCGGGTGTGAGTAGCGGATGCCTCGGCCGTCGGTCACGACCACGTAGCTCGCGCCGGTCGAGTGGCGGATCGTCTCGGCTGCCTGCTGGATGATCCCACCCGGATCGCCGCCCAGCAAAGCCTCCTGGATCGAAGCGTCATTCGCGACCGATTCGGCGATCGCGAGCGAGCGCTGCTCGGACTGGCGATCCAGCTCCTGGCTTGCCTGCCAGACGGCGGCCGCAGCCCCGATCAACGCTGACAGCAGGATGATCGCGACCTGGAAGCCGAGGATCTGGTAGGCGAGAGGAAGCCGCGTCTTCAAGGTTTGGTCTCCCGATCGTAGTACGGACCGCGCGTGGCGACCGGCGACCAAAACGACCAAAACGGCCACAAGCACTGTCTTTACGGCGCTCCGCGATCTGGACATGCGTGTGGATCCGGGCGAGTTCTGCGCTGTGGTCGGCCCGACTGGGTGCGGCAAATCGACCACCCTTGCCCTCATCTCGGGCCTCGAGCCGCCAAGCGAGGGCGAGGTCGACGTCTTCGGCAAGCCGGTGGCCGGCATCGCGGATGGAATCGGCTACGTCTTCCAGTCCGACGCGGTCTTCCCCTGGAAGACCGTGCTGGGAAACGTCGCCGCGGGCCCCCGCTATCACGGCGCTTCGGACCGCGACGCGCGGGAGCGAGCCCGCGATTGGATCGCGCGCGTCGGCCTGGCGGGCTTCGAGGACCGCTATCCGTATCAGCTGTCAGGCGGAATGCGCAAGCGGGTCGCGCTTGCGCAGAGCTTGATCAACTCTCCGCGCATCTTGCTGATGGACGAGCCCTTCAGCGCGCTCGACGTCCAGACCGATCGCGCTCGCCGACCGCGTCTTCGTGCTCACCGCCGGCCCGGCCACGGTGAAGGGCAATTACAAGGTCGACCTGCCGCGCCCGCGCAACGTCTCGGAAATCCGGTTCCAGCCCCATTTCGCCGAGATCTACGAAGAGATCTGGAGCGACCTCCGGGACGAGGTCCTGGTGAGCTATGAGCGTCAGAAGCGCGGCGCGGCTTGAGGCGGTGAGCGCGCCGAGCCAGCCGGCAGAGCGATCCGGGCCTGACCTCGCCACGTCGCGGCGGCAGCAGGCGGGACGGCGGCAGCTCAACGTGCTCGGTGGCCGGGTGCTCGTCGCGGTGGTGGTCCTCGGCGGGTGGGAGCTCGGTTCCCGCATCGGCGTGATCGACAAGTTCTTCTGGTCGCAGCCCTCTGAGATTGCCGCGACCTTGTGGCGATGGTTCACCGAGGGCACCGACCTGGGACCGCTCTGGGAACAGGTCCTGGTCACGATGGAGGAGACGGTCGGCGGCTTCATTGTGGGCTCGGTGCTCGGCGTCATCTTCGGGGTGGTGCTTGGCCGCAACCGTCTCCTCGCCGATGTTTTCGGCCCCTACATCAAAGGTGCGAACGCGATCCCCCGGGTGGTCGTCGGCGCTCTGTTCGCGGTCTCGCTCGGGCTCGACATCAGGGCCAAGATCGCGACCGCCGCCGTCCTCGTGTTCTTCGTCGTCTTCTTCAACGCCTTCCAGGGCGTGCGCGAGGTGGACCGCAACCTGATCGCCAACGCTCGCATCCTCGGCGCGGACAACCGGCGGTTGACGACCGAGATCATCATCCCGTCCGCGCTGTCGTGGATCGCCGCCAGCCTGCACACGAGCTTCGGCCTCGCGTTGGTCGGCGCGGTCGTTGGTGAGCTTTTCGGCGCGACTGAAGGAATCGGCGAGCTGATCTACCTCTCGAAAAACCTGTTCGACACGGCCGGCGTGTTCGCCGGCATGGCTTTGCTCGCCGCCACGGCGCTGGTGGCGGAGGCGTTGATCACAGCGCTCGAGGACCGTCTGATCAGGTGGCGGCCGCCGGTCGCAACCGAGACAAGGATTTGAAGGAGGAAAGGCGTATGGGTTTTCGCATGCGATTGTTTTCGTCCGTGGCGGCTGTAGCCATCCTGGCTGCGTGTGGCGCCAGCAATACCCCGTCGACTGGCGGCACGTCGACCGTCTCGTTGAAGATCATGGTCGGCGGCCTCAACAAGCAGATCTACCTGCCCAACATGCTCGCTCAGCGACTCGGCTACTTCAAAGACGAGCACCTCGACGTGACACTGATCGACGAAGGCTCGGGCCAGGCATCGGAGGAAGAGGTCGTGGCCGGAAACGTGGACGCCGGCTCGGGCGCCTACGTGCACCCGATGGTCCTCAACACCCAGGGCAAGAAGATCGAGACCATCTGCCAGTTCGGCATCGCCCCGGGTGAGGCGGAGGTCGTCGATGCAACGCTCACCAACGTCAAATCGGCCAAGGACCTCCAGGGCAAGAACCTGGGCGTCACCGACCTTGGTTCCGGCACGCACGTGCTGACGCAGGCCATCCTGGGTTCCGCGGGCGTGGACCCGACCAGTGCCAAGTACGTGGC
>VBII01000104.1 GCA_005887735.1 Chloroflexota bacterium | reverse complement strand
TATTGCGTGTTGGGGGCGAGGTTTCCGCTTGTCGGCTGCACCGCCAGCGTGCGGCTGCTCTTATCCCAGGAGAACGTTACCGTCGTCGCAGGCGAGATCTGCACCGCGTCCTGGGTCGTCTGGTGGTCCATTGGCTGATTGAACGAGACGAAGATCGGCTGCTGCAGTGCAACGTTGCTCTTGCCGTCGATCGGGCTCGCCACGTAGACGTTCTCGAAACCGCCCGGCTGTTGAGTGGACAGCCAGACCACCACCGACGCGATCAGCAGAAGACCCGCTGCGGCGCCGGCCCACGCGATTCCTGGCGGCGCGAAGGCACGGCGGAACCAGGAGCCGCGACCCTCGCTCCCCGACCACGCCTCCTGCATCAGCTGGCGCCGCAGGCCCGTCCGGAACGCCTCGTCGAGCGGCGGTTCAGGAGCCTTGGCAGAGCTCAGGAGCGAAACAACTCGCCGCAGCTCGGCGTCCTGCAGGACGTCTTCCAGCTCGGGGTCGTGGTAGGAGTTCACTCCACCGGCCTCAACGCCCCGGCCTCGTCGCGGAGCCGGGTAACGCCGCGATGGATCAGGAGCTTCACCGCTCCCGCGGACTTGCCCATTGCCACCGCGATGTCCTCGATTTTCATGTCCTCCTGGAACTTGAGCACCAGCGCTGTCTTCTGTTGGTGGGGCAACGACTCGACGAGCGCCCAGATCCGGCGCACCTCGTCACGGTGGGCGGCCAGGTCGTCGAGGGCCGGCCCCGCGACGGACAGATCGTGGAAATCGTCGAGGGGCTGGGCGGGGCGCAGGGTGCGATAGCGGTCGGCGATGGCGTTGACCGCGATCTGGTACAGCCAGGCAGCAAAGGGCCGCCCCGTGTCCTGGTAACGGGGCATGGCCTTCAGAGCCTTCATGAAGACTTCCGAAGTGACGTCCTCTGCCGCGGTTTGCTCCCTCACTCTTGAATACACGAATCGATATATCTGCTGAAAATGCCGGTCGTAGAGCGCCCCGAACTGGCGAGGGTCGCGCTTGGCCCGCTCGACGAGCTCGCGCTCGTCGTCGCGCGACGGGTCGCTCACCGGCCGTTCAGCCTGTGCCGCTTCAAACGGGGAGCCCTGGAAGGTGGTTACGTGGTTCGATCACGGCCAGCCCACGATTATCAAGCCAGTCGCTTAAGACCGGGCCCGGGATGGCGATGGCCACGACATCTTGTACCTGGCCGGGCGCTCATAACAAAATCTTGATTGGCCCGGTGGCCGATATAATTCGACCGTCCCTTGATCGACCGGTACTCGACGCCCGCGATGCGCTCGGTCTGGTCTGACCAGCACAAATTCGAGCTATGGCTGCGGATCGAGGTCCTGGCCTGCGAGGCCTGGGCGTCGGTGGGCCGCATTCCCGAATCCGCGCTGGCGAAGATCCGCAAGGGCACGTTCGACACAACGAAGATCGCCGAGGTCGAGTCACGCGTGGGGCACGACGTGATCGCCTTCCTCACCGTTCTCAACGACTCGATAGGGCAGCCCGAGGCTCGATATGTGCACCTCGGCATGACGAGCCAGGACCTAAATGACACGGCGATGGCGGTCCAGATGGTGGAGTCGGCGGCGATGATCGGTCGAGATCTCACCGCGGTTCGCGAGGCCGCGGCGGAGCTCGCGATCCGGCATCGCCGGACGTTGATGGCGGGCCGCACCCACGGCATCGTCGCCGAGCCCATCACCTTCGGCTTCAAGGTCGCGGGATGGGTGGCCGAGCTGGACCGGACCATCGCGCGGTTGAAGCACGCGGCCGTGGAGGCCGGCGTGGGCCGGGTCAGCGGCGCTGTCGGAACCCACGCGACAATCGATCCGAGGGTCGAGGAGCACGTCTGCCGAGACCTCGGCTTGAAGGTGGATGTCGTCTCAACGCAGGTGGTCGCGCGCGACCGCCACTCGGGGTTCATGTCCGCCCTGGCGATCGCGGCCGGAACGCTGGAGCGAATAGCCACCGAGATACGGCACCTGCAGCGAAGCGAGATCGGCGAGGCGTTCGAGCCTTTTGGCAAGGAGCAGAAGGGGAGCTCGGCGATGCCACACAAACGAAATCCGGTCTTGACCGAGCGCGTGTGCGGGCTGGCGCGCGTGGTGCGAGGCAACCTGGTCACGGCTCTCGAGAACACCGCTCTGTGGCACGAGCGCGACATCAGCCACTCGTCCGCGGAACGCATCATCTTCCCGGATGCCTGCGCAACCGTCGATTACATGGCGATCGAGATGAACAAGGTCTTGCGCGGCCTCGAGGTGCGTCCCGATCGCATGCTCACCAACCTGCAGTTCGCGGGCGGGGTCGTCTTCTCCCAGCGGGTGCTGCTGGCTCTCGTGGAGAGCGGCATGTCGCGCGAGGATGCCTACCTTGTCGTGCAGAACGCAGCCATGAAGGCGATGGAGAGCGGAACTGGCTTTCGCGCGCTGCTGCAACAGAATGATGAGGTCATGAAGCGCATCGGCTCGAAAATGGACGCCGTGTTCGACCCCTGGGCCGGTCTGGAGCACACGGACCTGGCGTACGAACGACTCGGCCTGGGGGTTACCACCAAGTGATAGCGGGTCCTCCATTGAACGAGACGACGCTCCCGCTCAAGCTCTTCGCACGCGGCAAGGTCCGCGACACGTACGAGCTCGACACTGACAAGTTGCTGATGGTCGCAACCGACCGTATATCCGCGTTCGACCACGTCCTGCCGAACGGAATCCCCGACCGCGGCAAGGTGCTGACCCAGCTGTCCATCTTCTGGTTCTCGCAGACCGACACGTTTCAGCCGAACCACCTGATCTCCGGGATGGTCCCGGACCTGCCCGTGGCTCTTAAGGATTTCCGCGACACGCTCGCGGGCCGTTTCATGATCGTGCGCAAGGCCAAGCGCGTCGACTACGAATGCGTCGTCCGCGGTTACCTCGCCGGCAGCGCGTGGAAGGAGTACCAGGAGTCACGGACCCTGGCGGGCGAATCCATGCCGCCCGGGCTGGTGCAGAGCCAGAAGCTCGTGACCCCCGTCTTCTCGCCCGCGACCAAAGCCGAGTCCGGCCATGACGAGAACATCACGTTCGACCACATGAAGAAGGACATCGGCGACGACCTGGCTACAAAGCTGCGCGACGCCAGCATGGAGCTCTACAGGTACGCGTCCGAGTTTTCGGCCCGGCGCGGCCTCATCCTGGCCGACACCAAATTCGAGTTCGGCCTGGTCGGCAACGACCTCATCCTCATCGACGAGGTGCTCACGCCCGACAGCTCGCGCTACTGGGATGCGGTGACCTACCAGGTCGGCGCATCGCCCGATTCGTACGACAAGCAGTTCGTCCGCGATTGGCTTTCGCGTGCGGGCTGGGACAAGGAATCTGACCCGCCGCCCCTTCCCGAAGATGTTGTCATGCAGACCCGGTTGCGCTACCTCACCGCCTACCAGAGACTCGTCGGCAAGCCGCTGTTCCCGCCCAAACCCAGGAATGAGCCATGATTGCCCGAGTCATCGTCACGCCAAAGCCTGTGGTCAACGATCCGCAAGGAATCACGGTCAAGCAGGGGCTTGCCTCGCTCGGCTTCCGCGAGGTTTCCGACGTCCGGGTCGGCAAGTACATCGAGGTCAACCTCGACACTTCGAGCGAGCACGAGGCTCGAGAGCGCGTGGAGGCGATGTGCCGCCAGCTGCTCGCCAATCACGTGATCGAGGATTTCCGCTTCGACATCGAGCCGGAGCACAAGCGACGGTGAAGTTCGGCGTGGTGGTTTTCCCCGGCACCTGGTCGGACCGAGACTGCGGCTGGGTTGTCGACCAGGTGTTGGGCGCGGAGCTGACCTACCTCTGGCACAGGGACACCGACCTCAAAGGCTGCGACTGCATCATCCTTCCCGGTGGCTTCGCCTACGGCGACTATCTGCGCACCGGCGCGATCGCGAGGTTTGCGCCGGTGATGGAGCAGGTCGGTGAGTTCGCCGACCGCGGGGGGCTGGTCTGGGGAATCTGCAATGGGTTTCAGGTCCTTTGCGAGGCCGGGCTTTTGCCGGGCGCCCTGATCCGCAATGCGTCGCTGGAGTTTCGCTGTGAGTGGACGAATCTCCTCGTGGAGCGCACGGATCTGCCCTTCACGTCGAAGTGCGCCGAGCGCGAGGTGATCCGCGTGCCGATCGCGCACGGCGAGGGCAGCTACTTCGCGGATCCCGCGACGCTGTCGCGCCTCGAGCAGCGCGGCCAGGTGGTGTTTCGCTACTGCGGCCCCGACGGACGTGTTGTGCCCGGCGCCAATCCGAATGGGTCGCTCCACAACATCGCGGGAATCGTCAACGCCCGGGGCAATGTCCTCGGCATGATGCCTCACCCGGAGCGCTGCTCGGAGGCGGAGCTCGGTGGCACTGATGGGCTGAAGTTGTTTCGGTCGGTGGCGGACGGTGCACTGAAGGTCCTTGTGTCTTGAGCATCAAATCTGTGGATGAGCGAAGGCTTCGAGAAGTCGCGCTCACCCCGGATGAGTACCGGGCCATCGTCGAGCAGCTGAAGCGAGCCCCCAACGAGGTCGAGCTCGGCATGCTCGGCGTCCTGTGGTCGGAACACTGTTCGTACAAAAGCTCGAAGGCGCTGCTGCGACGCCTCCCATCGACCGGGGCGGCGGTCATCCAGGGACCGGGCGAAAACGCGGGTGCCGTGAGCATCGGCGAGGGATGGGCCGTGGTCTTCAAGATCGAATCGCACAACCACCCGTCCGCGATCGAGCCGTACCAGGGCGCGGCGACAGGTGTCGGCGGCATCATTCGCGACGTCATCGCCATGGGCGCGCGGCCCATCGCGCTGCTCGACTCGCTGCGCTTTGGTCCTCTGCCCGAATCTGGCCGCCACTTCGAAGGCGTCGTGGCCGGGATCGGCGGCTACGGCAACTGCATCGGCATTCCGACGGTCGGCGGCGAGATCTACTTCGAGGACTGCTACGCGAACAACCCGGTGGTCAACGCGATGTCCGTCGGCCTCGTGCGCACGGACCTGCTGATGCGAGCCCGCGCAGAGGGCGTGGGAAACAGCATTCTGCTCGTCGGCGCCGACACTGGACGCGACGGCATCCACGGGGCATCATTCGCATCCGTTGAGCTGGACGAGAACAGCTCCGAGCGACGGCCCGCGGTCCAGGTCGGCAACCCATTCCTCGAGAAGTGCCTTCTCGAGGCATGCATGGACCTGTCGCACACCGACGCTGTAGTGGCGATCCAGGACCTGGGCGCCGCCGGGCTGACCTCGGCGGTCGCCGAATGCGCGGGCAGGGTCGAGGGCGCCGGCGCGCGAATCGACGTTGGGCGTGTTCCTCGTCGCGAGCGCGGGATGACGCCGTACGACGTGATGCTCTCGGAATCGCAGGAGCGGATGCTCGTCGTCGTCCAGCGCGGCCGTGAGCGCGAGGTCGAGAGCATCTTCCACGCCTGGGATCTGACCTCGGCCGCGATCGGCGAGGTGACCGACGACGGCCACCTTACGGTGTTCGACAGCCGGGACCAGGTGGCCCACCTGCCGGTCAGGCTTCTCACCGAAGGAGCCCCGATGCGCCGCCTCGTCGGCGTCGCTCCCGAGCCGCCCCTCGATCTCGTGATCGACGCTCTCCCGCCCCTCGCGGACGCCGGCGCGACCCTGTTGCGGCTCCTCGCGAGCCCCAATCTGTCGAGCCGTCGTGGCGTTTTCCGCCGCTACGACCACATGGTGGGTGACGCGACGGTGGTCCCGCCCGGAGGCGACGCGGCCATGCTTCGCGTCAAAGGCACGCGGCTCGGCCTGGCGATGACCGCCGACTGCAACGCGCGCTACTGCCATCTCGACCCGCACCTCGGCGCCCAGCTCGCGGTAGCAGAGGCGGCGCGGAACATCATCGCGACCGGCGCCCGGCCCATCGCCGTGACCGACTGCCTCAACCTGGCCAACCCCGACCGGCCCGAGGTGTACTGGGAGCTCGAGGAGACCGTGGCGGGCCTCGCGTACGCGTGTCGCGCGCTCGAGCTTCCGATCGTGAGCGGCAACGTAAGCCTCTACAACGACTCGAACGGCGACTCGGCCATCTATCCCACGCCCGTGGTCGGAATGGTCGGCGTCATCGACGACTACGGCAAGCGACTGGGCGCGGGATTCCGCGCGGACGGCGATTTTGTCCTGCTGATCGGCTCGAGCCAAAACGACCTGGGCGGAAGCGAGTACCTGAAGGTCGAGCACGGCTACGTCGCCGGCCGGCCGCCGGCCCTGGACCTGACCCGCGAGCAGGCCGTGAACCGCGTGGTCCTCGCCGCGGCGCAGAGCGGCTACCTGCATTCGGCCCACGACTGTGCCGACGGCGGGATGCTGGTCGCGCTCGCCGAGTGCAGCTTGCTCGGGGGCACCGGCGTGCGCTGCCCGGCGATCAGGCCCGAACCGCCATTGCGACTGGACGCCGCCTTCTTCGGCGAGTCGCCGAGCCGCTACATCGTCAGCGTTCCTTCCCGAGCGATGCCCGAGATGCAGTCGCTTGCGCGCCGCCACCACGTCGAGCTTTCGCTGCTGGGCTTGACCGGCGGTGACACGCTGGAGTTCGAAGGCCAGCTCAAGCTCTCCCTCGCCGAGCTGCGCCAGGCGTGGGAAGTGATGCTGGCCTAGCCATGTGTGGAGTTTTCGGAATCTGCGCCAAGCAGGGCGTCGACGTCGCCAACCTCACCTATTTCGGCCTCTTCGCACTGCAGCACCGAGGTCAGGAGTCAGCGGGCATCGCGGTCTCCGACGGCGCATCGGTCCGCGTCCATCGCGACATGGGCCTGGTTGCCCACGTCTTCTCCCCGGCCCAGCTCAAGGAGCTCGGCGAGGGCTCGATCATCGCTCTGGGCCACACCCGATACTCGACGACTGGCGCCAGCCGGGCGGAGAACGCGCATCCGCTCCCGTTCCACCACCCGACGCTGGGCCCGGGCGCCATCGCCCACAACGGCAACCTGCTCAATGCGCACGCTCTGCGCGCCCAGCTCGTGGAGCAGGGCGTGACGTTTGAGACCGCACTCGACACGGAGGTCATGGCTCGCCTGATCGAGAACACCCACGGGCGCTCGTGGGAGGACGTGATCCGCCGCACGTTCGCGCGCGTCGTCGGCGCCTATTCCTGCGGCGTGATCACACCGAACCAGCTCATCGCGCTGCGCGATCCGTTTGGGTTCCGGCCTCTTTGCATCGGATACATCCCATTGCCCGGTCAGCCGGCCCACGTTGTCGCATCCGAGACGTGCGCCCTCGACACAGTGCGTGCAACTTTCGTGCGCGAGGTGCAGCCTGGCGAGATGGTGGTGATGGACGAGCACGGAGTACACAGCGTCGGCTTCCAGTCCTCGACCAAGCACGCCATGTGCGTGTTCGAGTTCATCTACTTCGCACGCCCTGATTCCATCCTCAAGAACTGCGAGCTCGAGGATGCGCGTATCCGGATGGGCCACGAGCTTGCGCAGGAGGCGCCCGTCGAGGCCGACATGGTGATCCCGTTCCCTGACTCGGGCACGCCGGCCGCGATCGGCTACGCGGAAGCCTCTGGCATCCCGTTCCGCGAGGCGATGATGAAGAGCCGCTACATCAACCGGACGTTCATCCAGCCTGACCAGTCGTTGCGCGAATCAGGGGTCATGCTGAAGCTCAATCCGCTGCCGCGCTCGATCAAAGGCAAGCGCCTCATCGCGGTCGACGACTCGATCGTGCGGGGCACGACGTCGAGGCGCATCATCGAGCGCCTGCGCGCGGCCGGCGCGAGCGAGATCCATATGCGCATATCGAGCCCGCCCATGCGGTTCCCGTGCTTCATGGGGGTCGACATCGGCTCCACCAAGGAGCTCATCGCGGCGGGACGATCCGTCGACGAGGTCCGCAAGCAGATCGGCGCCGACTCGCTCCACTACCTGTCCATCCCCGGACTCATCCGGGCGATCGGCCGCGGCACCTCGGAGGAGTTCTGCCGCGCCTGCTTCGACGGCTCGTATCCGGTGCCGGTGCCGCAGCAACTAGAAATGGACAAGATGCAATTCGAGCCTCCGCCGGCCCAGCTGATCAAAGTCTGATGTCCAGCGAAGGGCTGTCGTACGCCGCGGCGGGCGTCGACATCGAGGCGTACGAGCGTGCGCTGGAACGGGTCAAGCCGCTGATCGCCGCGACGCACGGCAAAGAGGTCGCGGTCGGCGTCGGACCCTTCGCTGGCCTTTACGCGCTGCCCGGCGGCGGGCACCTCGCCGCCAGCGCCGACGGTGTGGGGACAAAGATCAAGGTTGCCATCGCCGCCGGAAAACATCGTGGGATCGGCGTGGACATCGTCAATCACTGCGTGAACGACATCGCTACCGCCGGCGCGCGCCCGCTCTTCTTTCTCGATTACTTTGCGACCGGGCAGCTGGATCCCGAAGTCTTCTCACAGCTGGTCGAGGGCATGACCGCGGCGTGCCGCGAAGCGGGATGCGCACTCCTCGGTGGCGAGACGGCTGAGATGCCCGGCGTCTACGCCCTTGGCGACTACGACCTCGCCGGCTTCATCGTCGGCCTGGTCGATGGAGGCTTCGGCCGCCCAGCCGTCCGGGCAGGCGATGTCCTGGTCGGCCTTCCGTCCAGGGGCCTGCACACCAACGGTTACTCGCTCGTGCGCAAGGTGTTCGAGGACGTGCCTCTCAGTCACGTCTTCCAGGAGCTTGGGAAGCCGCTCGGAGAGGTGCTGCTGGAGCCGCACCGGTCCTACCTCGCGGACTTGAATGGTTTGCCCTGGAAAGCCGTCGCGCACATCACCGGCGGTGGCGTCCTCGGCAATCTTCCCCGTTGCCTGCCAGACGGGCTGGGCGCGCGGCTGGACTCGGGCGCGTGGCCGGTTCCGCCCATCTTTGACCTGGTGCGGCGGCGCGGCCGCGTCACCGACGACGAGATGTTCGGAACGTTCAACATGGGACTCGGCATGATCGTGGTGGTCGATCCCCAAGAGGCCCCCAAAGGCGAAATGGTGGTTGGTGAAGTGGTCCCTCAGTCCGGCCCCGACCGTGTGGTGATCAGCTGAGACTGGGCGTCGCCGTCTCCGGCGAGGGAACTAACCTGCGCAACCTCGTCGAAGGCGGATTCCATGTCGTGGCGGTGGCGACCAACAGACCGTCATGCGGCGGTGCGGACTACGCGCGTGAGCAAGGCGTCCCGCTTGCGGCGCTGTCGCAAAGATCGTTTGCCTCGGCCGAAGAGCGGGACATTGCAATGCGCGATTTTTTCATCGGACATCGTGTCGAGCTCGTGGTCGACGCCGGTTACGACCGCATCCATACCGCCCCGTTCCTCGCGGCGTTCGAGAACCGGATCATCAACGTGCACCCGTCGCTGCTGCCGCAGTTCAGCGGCGGGATGAACGCCGTTGAGCAAGCACTGGAAAGCGGGGTCAGCCATACAGGCGCGACGGTCCACGTCGTGACTGCCGAGCTGGACGCCGGGCCCATCCTGCTGCAGGAGAAAGTGCTGATCCTGGAAGGCGACACGGTTGAAACGCTTCGCCGGAGGGT
>VBII01000106.1 GCA_005887735.1 Chloroflexota bacterium | reverse complement strand
CCGGCGAGGACGTCGATCGGGCTTCGCATATGTGCGAAATGCTAATTCAGCAGTGAGAGCTGCTCCGGTTCTGGCGGCGGTTTCAGGATGACGCGACGCCGATCGGAAACCCCATGTTGCGAGCGAAGCCGCGCCACCTCATGCATCGTCTTCTCGCCGAAGGAAGGCGGCAGATAGGCGCGGTCCCGATATGCCTGCTCGTAGCGCGGCACCATGTCGGGCCAGTGCTTGGCGAGGACCGACATGAAGTGTTCGCGAGTCCCGTCCTTCAGGTGCAGCATGCCGGCCCACAGACCCGTCGCGCCCGCTGCTCGGGCGGCCTTGACGACCTGCTCGAGGTGCTCGGGCCGGTCGGACAGGCCCGGCAGGATCGGCGCCATGCCGACACCGACGTCGATCCCGGCGCCCGCGAGCTTTTCGATCGCGCGAAGGCGCTGCTTCGGGTGGGCCGTGCCGGGCTCGGCCTTACGCCAGATCTCGTCGTCGAGGGTCGGGATGCTGAACGTGATGTGCAGCTCGGCGCGCGTGGCCAGCTCGCTCAGCACGTCGATGTCTCGGACGATCATCGGGCCGCGCGTGATCATGGCCGTCGGGTTGGCGAAGTCGCGCAGCGTCTGCAGGCACTGGCGGGTCAGGCGGTACCTGCCCTCCGCGGGCTGGTATGGATCGGTCGCCGCCCCGATAACGACGGTCTCCCTGCGCCAGGAGCGGCGCGCGAGCTCGCCCCGCAGCACTCCGGCGACGTTGACCTTGACCCGGACAGTCCGTCCGTAGCGGTCATCTGACGGCCGGTCGGCGCGGAGCTCGAAGGCACGGACGTAGCAGAAGGCGCAGCGGTGCTCACACCCCGTGTACGGGTTGAGCGACCACCCAAAGCCCATGTTCTTGACCGGGTTGAGGGCCGCCTTGCACTCGACCTCGAGGTACTCAACGTCGGCCAGCCGGGGCTCGGGGGCGCCCACTTCTCAGATGTTAGAACAAACGTTCGGTTCACAGGATGGTTTGGCGCACGGGCCGGGCAATCAGGTGGCGCGTACCCGACGGCGCGGCCTGGGCCGGACGGTCGACGACGGGCAGAAGTCGTTGAGAGCGCACTCCTCGCACCGGGGCCGGCGCGCCACGCACACCCTCCGGCCGTGCAGGATCAGGCGGAGCGAAAGGGCGGTCCACTCTTCCTTCGGCACCATCGAGCAGACCTGAAACTCGATCTTCACCGGGTCCTTGGCCCTCACGAGCCCAAGCCGGTTGGTCAACCGGATCACGTGCGTGTCGACGGCAAACCCGGGCACGCCGAAACCCGCGCCCAGAATCACATTGGCCGTCTTGCGCCCGATCCCGGGGACCTTGATCAGGTCTTCCATGGTGTGCGGCACCTCGCCACCGAACAGGTCGACCAGCTTGCGGCTGGCGGCGATGATCCTCTTGGTCTTGGCCCGGAAGAATCCTGTCGGCTTGATGAGCACTTCGACCTCGGCCGGGTTGGCCGCCGCAAGATCTTCCGCGGTTGGATAGCGCCGGAACAGCTCCGGCGTGACGAGGTTCACCGAGCGGTCGGTCGTCTGCGCCGACAGGATCGTCGCGATCAGAAGCTGGAAAGGGTTCTCATGCACCAGCTCCGTGACCGCCGGATAGAGCTCTGACAGCCGCTCGACGGTGAGCCTTGCGCGCGTCCTGGCGCCACGCGGCGGGGGTGGCACCATCCACGATTTCTTGGGCTTAGGAGCCAAGCAGCCTGCGCGCTACACCCGCGATCTGTGTGCCGTCGGCCCGGCCCGCGAGACGGGCGCTTGCGGCCTTCATGACCAGTCCGAATCCCTTCGGACCGTCGGGTTGGACCTCGGCGATGACGGCTCGAATCTCGGCCTCGATATCCTGCTCGCTCATCGCCGCCGGCAGGAAACCGCGGAGCACCTCCATCTGAGCCTCCTCGCGACGGGCCGTGTCCTCGCGACCCGCCTTGCGATAGACAGCGATCGCCTCCTCCCTTCGCTTCACTTCCTTGCGTGCGACGCGGATCACCAGGCCGTCGTCGATGGTTCCGGAGGCGCCGCCTTCCTTGCTTGCACGAACGAGCTCGCTCTTCAGCAGCGAGAGGGTGTCGAGGGCGATTTCGTCGCGCTGCATGCGTGCGCGGACCATTTCAGACTGAATCCGATCGTAAAGAGCCACCATTCGCGATTGTCACACATGGACCGATCCCCGATAATCGGCGCCTATGGCGTACCTGGTGGCTGGGCCCTTCGTAGCTCTGGTCGGCATCATGGCGATCTTTTTCGTCCTGCGCCGCAAGTCGGTCGAGAAGCGTTCGATGTACTCCGCGCGCCGGTCCCAGATCGAGCACAAGGTCCGAGCCGCGCGCCAGCGGACGCTCACGCCTCACGGTCACGCCTAAAAGCCCCCCGAGCAGCCCGCAGAAGCGCCGTCTCCGTTCGCGCCGACCCAGGTCCAGCCCACCAGCACCTACCAGCCGTCCGCCTTCGAGGCGCCGCCTGCAGCCCCGCCGGTGACGCCGCCGGCCCGGCCCCAGCAGGCGCCTCAGCCCCCTCCGTGGGAGCAGAGCCCCATCCCGCCGCCGGCGCCCGCGCCCACCTTCGACTATCCCGTCGCCCAGCCCGAGCCGTTCAGGCCGGCTCCGGAACCCACTCCGAGGCCCGCCCCCGGTGAACCTTCGTGGACACCCGCACCGAAACCGGCGGAACCGCTCCCGCCCGCCCAGGTCGCCCCCGCCGCCCAGGCCACCTCGAGCACCGCGGCCGGCGGATGGTCGGTCGTCAACTCGGCCAAGGATGATTCAGTGAGCCCCGACGGCCGGTCCAAGAAGAAGGACAGGGGCGGTGGCCCGACCGGCTCGTGGGAGCTCGCATCGGGCGATGCGCCCGGGATGGAATCAGAAGAGCGCTCAGTACGCGGTGCTCGTGGTCGGCCTCGTGATGGTTCTCATCGGGGTGCTGGTCATGGTGGCCAACTCACACGTGACCTAGGACGGCGAGCGCAAGCTCAATGCCTCCGTCGCGCATCACCGTGTCGCATACGAGCGTCCTGTAACCCAGCTCTTCGATCGCGCCGGTCAGGTCGCGATCCTTTTCGTCAAGCACAAACGTGCCGGCCACATCGCGATACAGCCGCGCGACCTCGACAGGATTCGGAGCGGGGCCAAGCGCGCGCATCATCTCGACAGTCGGGCCCTTCAAGGCAGCGCCCCTGACAATCGGCGTGATCGCAACGGTGCGCTCTCGGACCAGCAAATCTCGAGTGAGGGCGAGGATGGGAGCGATCGAGATCAGCGGATTGGATGGACCTATGATCACGAGGTCTGCCTCGCCCAGGGCGGCCGAAACTTCCGAGGAACGGCGGGCCGAAGCCATCCCTGCGAAATCAATGCCGTGCAGCCGCGGCTTCAGGCGCTGGCGCACGAAGTAATCCTGAAAGGAGAGCTCACCCTTTTCGGTCGTGAAACGTGTCCGTACGCAGTCATCGGTCATGGGGAGCACGCGAGCTGTGACCCGGAAGCGCTTGCACAGCTCAGCGGTGGCTTCGGTCAGCGTGCCGCCGCGGCGCATCACCTCCGACCGCAGCATGTGAGTGGCGAAATCCTTGTCGCCAATGCGAAACCATGCGTCCTCGCCGATCTCGGCCAGCGCCTGTAGCACATTGAAGGTGTCGCCCCTCACGCCGTAGCCGGAGTGCTCGTTGAAAACGCCGGCCAGTCGATAGATGACCGCGTCGATGTCCGGGCAGACGAGCAGCCCCCAGAACTCGTCATCGTCAGCGGTGTTCGCGACGACGGTCAGCTCGACGCCGGGCAGCGCGGTGTGAATCCCAGCCGAGAGCTCGGCGCCTCCGGTGCCTCCCGCCAGGACAGCGACCTTCAGCGGAACAGGTCCTCTTCCGCCGGTCGTATCAGGTCCCGCCCTGAACCGGCGCCATGCACCGTGAGCCCGCGCACCACGACAGCCGGCGTTCGGCCGGTCTTGCCCATCGCGAGGCCTGCGCTCGCGGCGATGTCGTCGGCGATCGCCAGCACGGTGGCGTGCAGCGGCAGGCCTGAGTCGTCGTCAGTGCCGCGCAGGTCGACCAGCGCCGGCAGCCCCGCAAGCCCGAGCGCAACGTTGACGATGCCCATCCTCCAGGGCCGGCCGAACGTATCCGAGATGATCACTCCAACGTCAACACCGGTCAGGCGGCGCAGTCCCGACCGCAGACGCTCGGCGCTGGCATCGGGATCGAGCGGCAGCAGCGTCACCATACCGGCGGCACCGACATTCGAGTGGTCGACCCCCGAGTTCGCGCACACGTAGCCGTGCCTGGTTTCGGTGATCAGGACGCGCTCTGATCGCAGCACCCGCACGCTCTCATCGAGCACGACCTGCACCATTCGGGGATCTGGTTTGGCGATCAGACGGAGCGAGATCCGCACGGCCTCGTCACCGGCTGTGACGCCTGCCAGCTCGACGACGCGGCCCTCGGCCTTGGAGACGACCTTCTGCGCCACGACGACAACGTCGCCCGGGCTCAGGGCGGCGCGCTCGGAGATCATGCGGCCGAGGTCGTCTCCGCGTCGCACCTCGGGCAGGCCGTCGACGGCGATCAGCTCGATTCGCCTCACACCGCGCGGCTGAGACGAGCCAGGTCGGACGGTTCGTCGAGGTCGAGCGCCATCGCCTCGGAATGAAAGACCACAAACTCCACTTCTCGCGCCTCGGCGTCCTCCTGGAACTGCGCCAATGACTCATCGCCGAAGTGCAGACCGATCACATCGGGCGGGCGCAGGTAGAGGGCGTTGGTCCCGCCGCGGCCGATTGCCGGCACGGCGACGGCGACCGGCGAAGCATGCTGCGCCGCCGCGCGGAGCAGCCTGGCCACCGCATCGGGCGTCACCAGGGGCAAGTCGCTCGAGAGCAGAAGCACGGCGCCCGCGCCCCGTGCCTGCGCCTGCTCGATTCCACGCCGCGCGGCGATGTTCTGGCCGTCCTCGTGCGGCTCGACCAGGACATCCGCGCCCCACGCCACGGCCATCTCCGCCACCTCGTCGCTCCCGGTCACGACGAGCACGTGCCCGCCGGCGGCCGCGGCGCTCACGGCGAGGTGGGCGTTGCGCCGTGCCAGCGTCCGACGCGACCTCGTCCCGAGCGCCGGCGTCAAGCGCTGCTTGGCCGAATCGAAGTCCTTGACCAGGACGACGACCCAGGTGGTTACCCCCACAGCTTGCGAATCCTCGGGAGGATATGGGCGCCGTACAGCTCGAGGAAGCGCGCCTGGCCGTCCCCTGGCGAATGGAAGACGAGGTGATTGAACCCAAGGTCGAGATACGGCCGCAACTGCTCGATGTGCTCCTCCGGGTCGCTGGAAACGAGCCATCGGCGGTGGGCCACGTCTTCCACGGTCTTGGCCAGCCGCTCCATCTCTCGAGGATCGTCGATGCCCGCCTTTGCCTCAGCCGGCAGCGCGAGGGCGGCCCAGATCTTGGTGTCCTCCATCGCTCGGTCTCGGTCGGTGTCGTACGAGACCTTGACCTCGATCATCTTGTCCAGCTCGCCGCCATCGCGATCTGATTCCTTCGCTCCATCGCTGAATGACGGGAGCAACTGCTCGGCGTAGAGCTCCATTCCTTTACCCGAGGTGCAGATGAGGCCGTCACCCGCGCGACCGGCGTACTTCGCAACCTGGGGTCCACCCGCGCCGATGAAGATGGGGATGGAGCCGGCGGGGCGGTCATAAACCGTCGCGTTGCGGGTGCGGTAGTAATCGCCGTCGAAGGTCACCGACTGCTCAGTCCAAAGAAGGCGGATCAGCTTCACCGCCTCGCGAAGGCGCGCGAAACGCTCGCGGTTGTCAGGCCACTGAACACCCAGCGCGCCCTCGTTGAGGTGCTCGCCGGTGCCGACGCCGAGAATCATCCGTTCCGGGAAGAGCAAGCCCAGCGTGCCGAATGCCTGCGCCACTATCGCCGGGTGATAGCGAAACGTTGGCGTCACGACCGACGTGCCGAGGGTCACGCGCGACGTACGTTCGCCCGCCGCGGCGAGCCACGCAAACGCAAACGGGGCGTGACCGTCGGAGTGGCGCCATGGCTGGAAGTGGTCGCTGACGAACACCGAATCGAATCCGTTGGCCTCGGCCGCGATGGCGAAGTCGAGCAGCTCGCGAGGCCCGAACTGCTCGGCGGAAGCCTTGTAGCCGAGCCTCAGCTTAGGTGGCAAGTTACGGGCGCTTGAAGTAGCGCTTCCAGCTGAACGCCACGCCGCTTACCGCGGCCGCGACCACCACCACCCCGAGTGCGATCAGGCTGTGGTTGTCGAAGCTCGAGACGCCTGCCGCGGTCAGCAAGACGATCACGCCCGCCGCCATGATCATCATCACCACGAGCGCGATCGCTCGGTGAAGCTTCATCGTCTCGGTTAGCTTACCGACCGTGGGTAAAGCGGAAGTTTTGCGCCTGGGATCCGTGACGTCGACCCAGGATATGGCCCGCGAGCTGCCGGTCGGCTCGATCGTGATCGCCGACTATCAAACGGCCGGACGTGGACGCTTTCGCCGACCATGGGACGCGCCCGCCGGCACGGCCTTGCTGGTGTCTTTCGTCTTCAAAACTGATCCACTGCTGAGCCTCGCCGCCGGCGTTGCCGCGGCCGAAGCCTGCGGACCGCCGGTCCTGCTCAAGTGGCCCAACGACCTGCTCCTCGATGAGCGAAAGCTGGGGGGCATCCTGATCGAGACGGCGCAGGGTAAGGCGATCTGCGGCGTCGGGATCAATTTGAGCTGGGCGCCCGACGGCGCCGCCAAGCTGGATAAGCCACGCGATGAGGTGTTCGAGAAATTGCGCGAAAGGATGGAGGCGTGGACTTCGGCTCCTCGGGAGCCCGTCCTGGCTAGATGGCGGGAGCTGTCAGCCTCGCTCGGCCGGCGCGTACGCGTTGATGTTTCCGGTCGCGCCACCGAGGGCGTCGCCGAGGACATCGGTCCCGCCGGCGAGCTGATCGTCGACGGTCATCCCTTTGTCGCCGGCAGCGTCACGCACTTATGAGCGCCGCGATCTGCGGCAGCACCTCCCCAGACCGGCCATGGATGACGATTTGGGCAAACCGGTCGAACGGGGTCGGCTCAGCGTTGATCACGATCATCCGAGCGCCGGCCCGCAGCGCGACGAGCGGCACCTCCGCGGCCGGGTAGACCACCAGCGACGAGCCGACGACCAGAATCACGTCCGCATTCCGGGCCAGCTCGAAGGCTTCCTGCATTGCGGCGACCGGCATCGGCTCACCGAAGAGGACGACGGTCGGTTTCAACAAGGTGCCGCCGCAGTTGCGGCATCGTGGCGGCATCTCCACGTCGAGTCGGGCCTGGACCTCGAACCGGGGCTCGAGATGGCCGCAATCGAGACACTGCACCTTCCGTCCGGAACCGTGCAGCTCGAGACCAGGCGGCCCTTCGCCTCGAGAGCGGCCAGCGCCTCGTGGCCCGGGTTGGGCCGCGCGGCGAGCGCGATTCCACCCCGTTCGCGCGCAACCTCCCAGTAGCCGCTGGGGTTGGCCAGGAACGTGTCGATCGACGAGACCTTGACCGGGTCGTACTTGGTCCAGAGCCCGCCCTCGCCGCGGAACGTCGGGATCCCGCTTTCGGCCGACACGCCCGCCCCCGTCAGCGCCACGGCGTGCCGCGACCCGACCAGGAGCTCTGCCGCTCGCTCGATCATCAGACGAAGACGGATTGAGGCGTGGAAAGCTGCAGCCTGCTCGTCTCCTCAAGATAGTCCTGGATCACAGCCCGCACTTCGCCGGCAGACGTAGATCGGACCTCGCCGTCGGCTCGTGTTCGAATGCAGGGTCGGTGACAGCGGTTTGTAGTAGGGCTATGGCCGGCAACCCCGCGACAAGGCCGACGAGCGCGACGTATCAGTCGCCTATCGGGTCGCCGGTATGTTAGGTGCGGTGACCTCAGCCGTCCCCGAATCCCGGCGCATTGTCTTTCTCTACGTGGCGGCCGGAGCGGTTTTCGCGACCATAGCGGCACGCGGATTGACCGTTCCGCTCTACGCCCACGACCTGGGCGCGAGCAGGTTTGAGGTCGGCGCCCTGTTTTCGGTCGCCACCATCGCCGCCGCGATCCTGTCTCTGCCTTCCGGGGTGTTGGTGGACCGCTTCGGAGCCCGCACGCTGCTCGGCATCTCGCTGGTGCTGACGGCTTTCTCGCAGCTCGCGACCGCGCTCACCCCGAGCGTGGCTCCCCTGTTTCTCTGGCAGATCATCGGCGGTCTCGCCGCCGGCGCCCAGCAGTCGGCTGTGTTCAGCGCGGTAACCGAATCGGTGCCCAGGGGAAAGCTCGGGCGCGCGATGGGATGGCTGACGCTCTCGATGCAGCTCGGCTTCACGCTCGGCCCCGCCCTCGCCGGGCTTGCGCTCCGGTGGATCGACGTGCGGACTGACATCGCCGTGACGACCGCGCTGCTCATCTTCACGATTCCCGGCGCGCTGGCGACCAGCCAGACGCGTCAGCACGCCGGGCAAGGGCTCTCGCTGGTCGCTCCACTGCGAGCGCTGGCCAGGCAGGTGGCGTTCGCGCCCGTGGTGATCGGGCTGATCAGCATGACGCTGGCCTGGGGCACGTTCGGGGCATTCGTCCCCATCTTCGCCAGGGAAGGGCTCGGCCTCCCTGCCGCCCAGGTCGGCTACCTGCTCGCGCTGCAGGCGGTGTTCAACGCCGGCTCTCGACCGATCGCCGGACGCCTGGTGGATCGGGCGCGCCGCCGGTGGCCGATCGTGCTGACAGGCGTCGTCATCTGGTCCGCCGCGATGGTGGTTCTGGGCCACCTCACCGGCTTCCTCGTGCCGGCGATCGTCATCGCGGTCGGGACGCCCTTCATGGCGACGGCGTTCGTGGCCATCGGCGTCGTCTTCGGCGACCTCTCGAGCGCCTCGACTCGCGGGGTCACCATGGGCATCTACGGCACTGTTCTTTTCATCGGGCTCTCAGCCGGGCCGCTGATCTTCGGCCCGATCGTCCAGAACGCCGGCTACGCGGCGGGATTCACCGCGTGCGCCGTGGTCTCCGTCCTTCTCGGACTGGTGATGGCGGGGATGCAGGCTGAGCCGCTGCGGCGGCGTTCAGAAGTTCCGCTCCCGCCAACTGCGCCGGGGACCTGAGGTATGCGGATAGCACCGCCTGGTGGCTCGGGAAAGCGATCTGTGGCAGCTCGTCCGGCGAGAAGCCCGCAACTTCGAGCATTTCGGGACCTGCGCTGATCGATTCGCCGTCGACCAGTCGCCCCCGATATGCGATGCCGACGATGCTCGACGCGGTTGTCTTCGCGATGTGATACACGCCGAGCAGACCTGTCAGCTCGACCGCTGCATTGAGCTCCTCCATGCACTCGCGCACGGCGGCCGCAGCAGGATCCTCGTCGTCGTCGACAAAGCCGCCGGGCAGGCACCAAAGGCCGTAGCCAGGCTCGATCGCGCGCCGGCCCAGCACGATGCCGCCGCCCGTCTCCACGACCACCGCGGCAGCGACCTTGGGGTCGTGCCACAGGACGTAGCCATCCTTCGGGCATACCTCGAGCTCGCGCCCTTCGATCGTCTGCAAGGCAAGCGGCGCGCCGCAGTTGACGCAGAAGTGCGCCACAGAGCTGGACTTTAAACCGGTTCGGCCTCTGGCCTCGGCGCGTGCGGCTTGGGCGCCGGACCTTTCATGTCGGCGACGCGGACCTGGTTGCGACCGCCCTGCTTGGCCGCATAGAGCGCCTGGTCGGCGCGGTCGATAAGCTGCGTGAACAGCGCCGGGTCGTCGGTCGCCGCCACGCCGACGCTGATGGTGAGCTTCAACCCGCCGGGAAAAGTCGCCGCGGCAACCTTCGCGCGAATCCGTTCCGCCAGGGTCCGTGCGCCTGGCTCCGTGGTTTCATGCAGGATCAAAGCGAACTCCTCCCCGCCGTAGCGCGCACAAACGTCGGACTCGCGCGCACCTGTGACCAGGATCTGGGCCAATTCGGCCAGAACGGCATCGCCGTTCAAGTGCCCGTATGTGTCGTTGACCTGCTTGAAGTGGTCGAGGTCGATCATCAGAAACGCGATCGCGTTGTGGTGGCGGCGGGATCGCTGCATCTCCTGCAGGAACCGCGAGGGCGTTCTCCTCCTGGGCCTGGAACAGCTGGGCGTGGCGGATCGCGATGGCGGCCTGTGAGGCGACCCCGTTCAAGAGGTCGGCCTGGTCTTCGGAAAGCTCCCGCCAAGCGTTCAGGTAGAGCTCCATAGCACCCATCAGCTGCCCCGAGCGCTGGATCGGGACGACGAGCACGTGCTGGGGGTGGCCGCCGGTGTCCAGGCCTGGCGCGGTTTGCTCGTCGAGCTTGACGACTAACGGACGCATCGCCGACAGCGCCGAGCTCAAAGGCTCCTCGTCGATCTTGCGCATCCCGCCGCGAGCACGGGTGTTGAGGTTGTAGGAAGCCTCGCGGTACATCTCGGCTTTGCCCGTTCGGACCAGGTACATGGCGCCCGCGACCGCGCCCATCATCCGGCCGGCGTGGGTCAGGGCGACGTTGAGCACCTCTTCCAGGGCCAGCGAGGAGTTGACCGCGGAAGCGATCGCGAGGAGCAGGGCGGCCCGATCGCGAGCACCGCTCTCGTCGGCCAGCGCGGCTTCTAGCTCGCGCGCGGTGCCGCGATTCCGCATGAGGGAGACGGTCAGGAGGATTAGGGCCAGGACCAGGAAGACCGACGTGATCAGGAGTACGGCCGCGAGATCCAAGAGTCACTCCTATGGGGGCCCGGAGGTTGCCATAGGTTAACGCGGCTAACTTGGACTTGGATCTATACTCGGCGCGATCTGGAGCCCCTTTCTTTTGACGACCTTCCCCTCGGCGGCGAGTGGACCACGCGCCGCCGCACCGTCTCCGACGCAGAGATAGCGCTGTTCGCCGGCGTCGCCGGCGACCTCTCGCCGCTGACCATCGAGGCCTCCAACGGCGGGCGCCGTACCGCTCCGCCGGCGCTGGTGGTCGCCATGGCGGTCGGCCTGGGCTCCGTCGACACGCCGGTGCCGATGGTCGCCGAGTGGGAGTGGCTGAACTGGAAGTTTCCCCGCCCGGTGCACGCGGGCGACACCATCTACGCCCGCTGGACGCTGACGCAGAAGCGGCCGCCCGCCAGTGGCGCGCCGTCTTCCATCGTCGTCTGGCGAGTCGACGTCCACACCCTGGACGGCGCTCTTTGCGCCGAGGGCGAGATCGGCGCCAAGGTGAAGCGGGGCACGGCCGCGG
>VBII01000103.1 GCA_005887735.1 Chloroflexota bacterium | reverse complement strand
TGCTGGAACGACCCGCGTGGTCTCTTGGTCGAAAGGTCGCGATCGGCGCGTTGAGCGGCTACCTCGTGGTCTCGATCGTCCTTCTTGGGGTGAAGGCTTTCGAACTTGCCCTGCATCGATAGGCCGCCACTCCTTCAGGAGCATTAACAGCTCGCTTACAAAGGCATACCGCGCCAGGGTTTAGAATCGTTCCCCGTGCCTCTCGGCTTCAGACCGGGGCACCGCGTCAGAGCATCACGCCGGCGGCTTAGCCCTTTACGCACCAGCTTTCTCGTCGTCCTTGCCATCTTGATGTCGTCGGTGGCGGGCGGTCTCGCCTACTTCATCCCAGCTGCTCAATTGGCGATCGAATCAACAGGAAAGGTGCTTCAGGTCACCCCGTCGCCGAGCACGCTGCCGTCGCCCTCATCATCGGCGGCGGCCACGGTTGCACCGATCAATGGCGCGTTCACCGTGCTGCTCCTGGGCTCAGACGATGACTCCAAGTTCATCGGCGACCACGTCCTCACCCAGTCGATGATCCTGATCCGGGTCGTGCCGTCAACCAAGCAGGTGACGATGCTTTCAATTCCGCGCGACCTTTTCGTCCACCTCTCGACCGGCGGCTCCGCAAAGATCGACGGCGCATATTCATATGGAGGGGCCAACGCGGCGGTCGCCACGGTGGAGCAGGACTTCGGCGTCCACATCGACGACTACATCTGGATCGGCCTGCTCGGGCTCGTCAAGCTGATCGACGCGATCGGCGGGATCGACGTGGTGACCAGCAATCCGGTGTTTGACGACTACTACCCGGCGGACATCTACAGCAACTGGCCTTACGACTTCGAACGCGTCGCCGTGCTTGCGGGTCCGCAGCACCTCGACGGCCTGCACGCGATGCAGTACGTGCGCTCACGCCACGGTGACCTGCAGAGCGACATAGGAAGGTCGCAGCGCCAACAGCAGGTTCTGATCGCAATCCGGCAGAAGGCAAAACAGCTTTCGCCCGCAGATCTGCCGGCATTGTCAGCCGCCCTGGGCGGCGAGTTGAAGACCAGCATGGGTCTAAGCAAAGTTGCGCAGCTGCTGCCGCTGGCGTCGAGCTTTGACAACCCAGACGCCATCAACCAGGTCATTCTTGCCAACCCGTACACGCACGGCTGTGGATGCCCCGAGACGTATCTGACAGCGAACTGGGGCCTCATCCTGCCCCTCGTGCACGAGTACTTTCCGTGATCGCACGTTTCGTCCTTGGCGTCGCGCTTGCAGCTGTGATGGTGGTCGTCGGCACATTCAGCTACATCTACCTGGGGAGCAGGCAATCGAAGGTCGCCGTGCCGCCCGAGAAGCCGACCGTCTCCACCCCGCGCGCCCAGGCTGTCGTGCTTCCAGGAACTCTCTACGTGACCCAATCGGGCGCGCTATACGACCTGAGCGCCGGGCGCTTCCACCAGCTGACCGCCGAAGCGGGCTGGACACAGCCGACGGTCACGCCGGACGGCAACAGCCTCCTCGTGGTCCGGCAGAACGCACTTTTCAGCGACGTGTACGTGCTGAATCGGTTCGGACATGTCGTCAGGCAGGTGACGGACAATGCCGCGCCGCCCCGCAACCTCGACATCGGGTACAACCACTGGTCCTTCTATCCGCGCTTGAGCGCTGACGGCCAGACGCTGTGGATGACGTACGACGGCTTGAAGTGCCACCCGGAGTGCTACGACGTGAGCCTTGCTGTGTGGTCGATGCCTTTCAACGGCAACATCCGCCAGGCCCACGCGTGGACCGATGGCGGGTACTACACGGGTGGCGACGTTCAGCCGATTCCCCTGGCCGGAGGCGTCTTGTACACCAAGTACAGCTATGGTCCGGATGGAAAGCTGGTCGGACAGCTCTGGTTCACGAGCCGCGCCGGTTCATATGGCCGCCCGCTGACCGACCCCTCGGTGGACTGCCGCAGCCCGTCTCTGTCACCGGATGGGACTCAGTTCGCCATGGTCTGCACGTACGAAAAGCAGGTCTCCTACCTCACCATCGCAAGCTGGACCGGTGAAACGTTGGGCCCGCTGAAGAACATCATCACGAACCAGCTGGTGGCGCAGCCCACGTGGGCCCCCGACGGCTCGGGAATCGCCTACTTTGCTCCGGGCGCTCCCGCCGGCCCGTTCCAGCTGTGGTGGCTGCCCAAGGCGGCGTATGCGCCGCCGCCCCCGAGCCCATCTCCGAGCCCAACCCCCGGGGGGCCGCACAACGGGCCGCTTCCGAGCCCGTCGCCCGCCGCGGCGGCGCCGCCGGTGAGGCCGGTGCAGCTGACCACCAACAACGGTTTCGACGCGACCTCGACGATGGTCTGGCTGGGGTAGCCCGTACCTAAAGCGCGCGGCCCCATGAATTGGGAAGACTCAACAGCCGGGGCGGCCGGGCCCCCTGTCCAGCACCGGCTCGGCCTCGGCGGTCTGGGCCTGCTGGGCCGTGATGAAGCGCTCCGAAACCATGGCCGCGAGCACCTGCGAGCGGCGGGTGGCCGCGGCTTCCGGGTTGACCGTCGGGTCGTAGAGCGACGGCGCCTGGGTGACCCCGGCGAGCAGGGCGTACTGGCCCACCGTCAAGCCGTGCAGCGGAGCGCGGAAATAAGCGCACGCGGCCGCTGTCACGCCATATCGCCCGAGACCGGTCGTGATCTCGCTCAGGTAGTCGGCCATGATCTGGCGCTTGGTGAGCACGCGCTCGATCTTCAGGGCGAGGGCCAGGCTCGCCAGCTTGTTGTAGCCGCGGTCGGAGCCGCCGAGATAGACGTCCTTCGCCAGCTGCTCGGTGATCGTAGAGCCGCCCTGGCAGAGGCAGACGTTGACCACGTCGTAGAGGAAGGCGCGTCCGAGGCCGATCGAGTCGATCCCGTGGTGGTTGTAAAAGTGCTCGTCTTCGACGGCCACGACAGCGTCCGCCAGCAGCTGCGGGACGTCGTTCTCGCCCAGCAGGGGAACCCCGTAAGAATCGGCGAGGTCACGCACGCGCTCCTGAACGTTTGAAGCGTCAGGAGTCCAGATCCACAGGGTCGCCGCGCTGGGTGCGAGAAGGGCGGCGATGACTGCGACGGCCACGGCCAGGCGGCGAACGAACGCCGACGGCCCTTTCATCGCGGTCCGCCCACGCTGGTTACGAACGCTGGCCGAAATTCAGCGGTTACGCCGTAGCGTCATGAACTTCGCAAGTTCCATGGGAGAATTCCGTCCGCATGACCATCAAGTGGAAAATCGCCTTGGTGGAGGACGACCGGCGCCTGGCGCGGGCAGTCGCCACCGGGCTGGGAGAGGAAGGCTACACGGTCCGGGCGGTTGAGTCGGCCGGCCGCGGGCTCGACCTCGTCCGGCAGTGGAATCCAGACGTCGTGCTGCTCGACCTGATGCTCCCCGACAACGAAGGTCCCGAGCTCTTCGAAGCCTTCCGCGCGGAGACCGACGCCGCGCTTGTGGGGATCAGCGCCCGCTCCTCGGTCAGCGACCGGATCGCGGGCCTGAAGATGGGCGCGGACGACTACGTGACCAAGCCATTCGCCCTCGAAGAGCTGATGGCCCGCGTCGAGGCTGTCATCCGGCGCCACCGCGGCAAGGGCGGCTCCAAGCTCACATCGGCCGACGTCGTCGTCGACCTCAGCGAGGGACGGGCGCGGCGCGGCGAGCGGCTGCTGACCCTGACCGGGATCGAGTTCCGCGTCCTGGCGGCCCTGATGCGGAGCAGCGGCCAGCTCGTCACCTACGCGCAGCTCGCCGAGGCGGTCTGGGCGGTGACTACAGGACCCGAGTCGAACTCGCTCGAGGTCCACATCTCACGGATTCGGCAGAAGCTCGAGCAGGATGGAGGCTCGAGGTTGATCCACACGGTTCGCGGTCTCGGATACAGATTCAGCCCGGAATAGGAGCAGGAGGATATGAAGGCGAAGAGCGTGGTGGCAGGAGCGATGACGGCGGGGGCGATGTTGCTCGCGGGGGGCGGGGGGGCCTCGGCGAACATGGCGTGGTGCGTAACTGACCCGCCGATCCAGGTGGTCACCCCCGGCGGGCACAACCTGCTGGTCAACAACCAGGTCTATCTGCCGCCGAACGCGATGCACCTCAAGCACCAGATTACAGACGATGCGAAAGCGGAACCTGACGGGAAGGGCGGTACCTTGATCACCGTCTACGTCCATGTACCTGCGCACTCGCGTGTGGTCTCTTCGGACAACCGCTACCGGGTCACGAGCCAACGGGACGGCAGCGAGCTGATCACGCTTTACCTGGACGTGCCAATCAGCTGAAGGCGACGGCCACGGCCTTCACGAGCTTTCCGAGGCGACTGAAGGCGGTCGTCATCGGGGTTCCCGCGGCCGGCGTGGTCCTGGCCGCGATCGCGGCGTCAGGGGGTGGCTTCGCAGCCGCCCAGCCCTGGCGCTGGGCACTGATCCCGGCCTGCATGGTCGGGGTGGTGCTCGCAGAGAGGTTCCCGGTGAAGATCGGTCCAGAGCAGAAGGTCAACCTTGGCGCGCTGCCCTGCCTGGTGGCGGCCCTTCTTTTGCCCCCAGGCATCGGGCCCGTCACCGTCGGCCTCAGCGTGCTCGCCGGCAACCGCTTTGTCGGGCGTACTTGGGCCGAGACCGCCCTCAACTCGGGCAACACGCTCTCGGCCGCGGCGCTCGCGGCACTCGTCGGGCCGGTGGGGCTGGACGTCGAGGCGAGCCAGGTGCTGCGGGCGTCAGCGGCGGCGTTCCTGTACCTGGTTGTCAACCTGTGCCTCGCCGTGCTACCGGCCGCGCTGCACGGTGGACAGCCGTACCTCCGCCTGCTCCGCCAGGCCGCACAGGCGACGTGGCCCGCTTCGCTGACGTTGGGCGCGTGCGGGGTGAGCATCGCCGTGCTGGCAGTCGAGGCCCCCGTCGCCGCGCCGCTGCCCCTGGTCGTGCTGCCGATGATCTACCGCATGAATCGCGCGATCGAGGCGCAAAGCAGGGCGAACGCGCAAATCGCTGGCGTGCTGGCAGCTCAGCGGCGCTTCCTGACCGACGTTTCGCACCAGGTGGCGACTCCGCTCGCGACCATCATGACCAACCTCGCCATCCTCCGCCGCGTTCAGCGCAGCGGCTCGGCGGGCGAGGCCATCGCCGACAGCGTGGCCGAGGCCGAGCGCATGAAGCGGATGCTGGGTCGCCTTCGTTCGCTGGCCCACGCCGATGAGGACGTGCCGCTTCGCCGCGAGCTGGTCGACCTGGCCGAGCTGACCTCGGACGTCGTGCGCGCGTACACCGCGCAGGCGGCCACCTCGGGCGTGGGCCTGGTCACCGAGGTGGGTGCGCAGGCCAGCATCAACGCCGACAAGGACCTGCTCCGGGAGGCGGTGGCGAACCTGGTCGACAACGCAGTGCGGGTGAGCCCGCGCGGCGCGCAGGTGAGGCTGCGGGTGGATCGGGGTTCGGTCGGTCCTCAGATCGCGGTCGCCGATGATGGTCCTGGCATCGAGGAGGAGCGCCTGCCACGGCTCTTCGAGCGGTTTCAGCGCAGCGATGCCGGCAGCGGTCTTGGCCTGGCCATCGCACGAAGGGTCGTGGAGCGCCACGGCGGTACGATCCGCGTCGAGAGCGAGCCCGGTGCGGGGAGCACTTTTACGATCGAGCTGCCGGGATAGTGTTTTTGGACCCGCCCCTCCGGCGCTGCGCGCCACCTCCCCATGAATGGGGAGGAGTGCCCGACCTTCGGTGAATTTGATCTAACTTACCTGCGTGGCGATCATCGTCTGCCCGCAACCGCAGGCTGCGGAGATCGGGCTCGATGTGATGCGACGAGGGGGCAACGCGGTGGACGCCGCCGTCACGTGCGCGTTCGTGCAAGGTGTCATCGATCCGCAGATGTGCGGCATCGGAGGCTGCGGCGCGATGCTGGTGCACAGCCCGCAGGCGGGCGATGCGCTGATCGAGTTCTACGGCACGGCCGGCTCGCGCGTGCGGGAGGACCAGTGGGAACGACTCTTCATCCGCGAGGCGGCCGACCGCTACGGATACGTCCTCGAGGGTTGGGTCAACGACGTTGGGTACCAATCGGTCGCGGTCCCGGGCACCGTGGCCGGGCTGTACGAAGCGCTGACGCGCTTTGGATCGATCTCCTGGGAGGAGGCGATCGAGCCGGCGATTCCGCTGGCGCGGGAGGGCTTCCCGGTCACCGGTTTCATGCACGGCTACTGGACGACCGACTACGGGCCAGACGTCGTGCCCAATGTCCAGCGCATCCAGGTCACGCCGGCGGCGAAGTCGGTCTACACCCGTGACGGCGCGCTGTACGCGATCGGCGAGGTGATGGTGCAGGCCGACCTGGCCCACACCCTCGAGCGGCTGGCGAGCGATGGACCGGAGGTGTTTTACAAAGGCGCCATCGCTCGGGCCATAGCGGCGGACTTTGCCGCCAACCACGGGTTCATCACCATGGAGGACCTCGAGTCCTACCAGGTCAATGTGACCGAGCCGATTCGAGGAACCTACCGGGGGTTGGAGGTCGCGGCTGCGGGCCCGCCGGCGGGCGGCCTGACCCTGCTCCAGATGCTGAACTTCCTCGAGGGCTACGACATCGGCGCCCACGGATGGCCGAGCACAGAGGCGGCTCGCCTGCTTGTGGAGTCGATGGCCTGGGCTGTAGCCGATCGCGAGCTGCACATCGCCGATCCCCGCTTCGTGGAGATCCCAACCGGTGCTCTGGCCGACAAGCAGTACGCGGCGAAGGCGCGTCAGGTGGTGACGAACGGGGCCAGGGCCCACGACCGCGCCGACACGACGCACGTCTGCGTCGTCGACGACGGTGGCAACGCGGTGTCGCTCTCGCACACATTGGGCTCGGCGAGCGGCGTGGTCACGCCTGGCCTGGGCTTCGGCTACAACGACTACATGAACTGCTTCGACCCGCGACCCGGCCGGCCCAACTCGCTGCGGCCGGGTAAGACGCGGGTGACGATGATGACTCCGACCATGGTTTTTGACGCCCACAAGCTGCGCGTATGCGTCGGCGCACCGGGCGGTACGAAGATCGTGAGCTCGATCCTCCAGGTGCTGGTGAACGTGCTCGACCATCAGATGTCGCCGGTCGAGGCGGTGAGCGCACCGCGCGTGGACTTCCAGGGCGACCTCGTGCAGGCGGAGGCTCGGATCCCGCGGGCCGTCTGCGAAGGGCTCGAGCGACTTGGTTACACCGTCAATCGGCGCACCCTCAACTACGACTCCTACTTCGCGCGGCCGCAGGTGATCGTGGCCGAGAAAGACGGTTTTCTGTCCGGCGCCTCGGACCCGAGGAAGGACGGCGGCGCCGCGTACGACACCGAAACCAGATGAGGTTCAAAGACCGCGTCGTGCTCGTCACCGGCGGGGGAAGGGGCATCGGGGCGGCGACCGCCGAACGGTTCGCGGAAGAAGGTGCTCGGGTCGTGGTTTCCGATTTGGACCTCGGGCCGGCGGAAGAGGTGGCGCGGCCACTCAAGGGCCTCGCCATCGCCTGCGACGTCACCGATCGGGAGCAGGTCGAGTCGATGGCCCAGCGAACAGTGAATGAGCTCGGACGCCTCGACGTGTTGGTGTGCTGCGCCGGCATCATCCGGGACAACATGCTGTTCAAGATGACCGACGACGACTGGGACTCGGTCATCGATACCCACCTGAAGGGAACCTTCCTGTGCGCGCGCGCGGCGCAGAGAACGATGGTCGAGCAGAAGTACGGCAAGATGGTCTTTCTCTCGTCGACCTCTGCGCTCGGCAACCGGGGCCAGACCAACTACTCGACCGCCAAGGCCGGCCTGCAGGGCATGGCCCGGACGCTGGCCATCGAGCTGGGACCGTTCAATGTCAACGTCAACAGCGTCGCGCCCGGCTTTGTCGAAACGCGGATGACCCGAGCGACAGCGGAGCGGATGGGGGTCGATTTCGAGGCTTTCAAGATCGGCGCCGCCTCCCAGATCCCGCTGCGTCGGATCGGCCAGCCGGAGGACATCGCGAGCGTGATCGCGTTCCTCTGCAGCGACGAATCGAGCTTCATCTCCGGCCAGACGATCTACGTCCGGGGCGGGCCTTAGACCCCAGATGAGGACGGGGTTCAGCAAGGAGCGTGCTCGAGTGGCGTTGAGCTTTGTTAATGAACCGGCTACTCGGGCAGGTCAGGCGACGCTTCGGCGGGCGAACTAGTGTTCGGCGCCGGGGTCTTTGGCGGCCAGGTCTTCAGATTCGAATTGAGTTCGGACCCGGCGGCCAGATGGTGCCCGTCCGGCTTCCGATAAGTAGCCGTTCGGGGTTGACCGGCCCGACAAAGGTCTGTTAGGGTGGCTGGGTCGTCTGGGGGACTCGTCCAGCGCCGGTCGAGTTCACTAATTTAGGGGTAGGCATTGCGAGTTAATCGTTACCTGACCCATGCCGTCGTACTTGGAATAGCGGTAGCGATGTCGAGTTATGCGGCGATTGACCGCCACTACTCGACAGCTTTGACCGCGCGGCTGGGCCCGGTGAACGCGGAAGCGGTGATGGTCGCGGAGGGTGGCGAGTACGGCGATGTGACGCTGGGCCGTTACAGCACGATCATTAAACCCGTTTCTATTCCCACTTCGGCCCCGATCAGCCATACCCCGGTTGTCTACACGGTGGCGGCGGGCGAGAACCTGAGCGCCATCGCGACCAAGTACCACGTGACCGTGGCCGAGATCCGATGGTCGAACAGCAACCTCATCTCGAACGACTCGGTGGCGACGGGCGATCAGGTCGTCATCCCGCCCGTGCATGGAGTCGTCGTCACCGCCAAGTCAAGCGACACGGTCGAGGCTCTGGGCGCGACGTACAAGGTCGATCCACAGGCCATCATCGATTTCAACCGCCTGCGCACCACGCAGCTGAGCTCCGGAATGACCATCGTCATCCCCGGTGGAGTCGGGGGCGAGTTTCCGCCTCCTCCACCGCTGTACCAGATCGTGCACAGCGGATCGCCGTCGGGCTATCAGTACCACGTGGTGGGGTGCTGCCTCGGCCCGTACGTGAACAACAAATTCCCAGGCGGATGGTGCACTTACTACGTGGCGACCTGGCGCAACGTGACCTGGAACGGCGACGCCGGCTACTGGTACGCCAACGCGGCGGCCCAGGGCTACGCCGTCGGGTCGACGCCGAAGGTCGGCTCGATCATGGTCACGTGGGAGAGCTGGGCCGGGCACGTCGCGTATGTGGAGGCGGTAAATCCGGACGGCTCGTGGATGGTGTCTGAGATGAACTGGGTGGCCTTCGGCGTGATCGACCAGCGCACGATCAAACCGGGACAGCTCGGGACCAGGCTGGTCGGGTTTATCTACTAAGCGCCGACTCGGGCTCTGCTTCCGCCGACCTCGCGGCCCACTCCGATTCCATCGCTTGCGTGTCGCGCTTGACCGTGGGCAGACCCGTGGCGGCGGCGATGGCGGCAAGCACGAGCAGGGTCGGGCTGGTGATCAGCAGCGCCCCCTGCAGGTTGCCGCCCAACAGGTCGGAGAGCTTGCCGACGTCAAAAGTGGAATGCGAATCGCCCAGCACGTGGGCTATGAGAAGGGTCATGGTGACGGCGCTGGCGCGAAGTCCGGGTGATACGACGTTCTGGGACAGCGCGGTGAAGGGTCCGGCGTAGAGGTAGAGGCAGACCACGGTCGCCAGGAAGACCGGAACGAACACCGGGATCGGTCCGATGTTCATCGGGCTGAGCAGCGCGACCGTGATCAGGACGGCGCCGAGCAGGAAACCGGCGATACCGACCTCGAGTGGCGCGGTCGGGCGCGTGAGGGCACGCCGGTCGGCCAGCCAGCCGCCCGCGAGTGTGCCGATCAACCCGCCGGCTACGATCACGCCGCCGGCCAGCACTCCAGCCTTGCTCTGGGTCATGCCGAAGTGACGCTGGAGGACTGCCGGCAGCCAGAAAGCGTTGGAGGCGAGCACGAAGAAGAGGAGGGTCTGGGCGATGATCGTCGCGCGGAGGGTCGGGATGCGGATCAGGTCGACGAACTTTCTCAGGTTGATGTCGTTGGTCTTTTGAACAACCGGCCCCCGCTTTTCGGCGCTACCCCTCAGCGGCTCTCTGAAGGTGAACGCGAGCACCGCAAAGAGCAGGCCCGGGATCGCGGCGAAGTAAAAGGCGGTTCGCCAACCGAACTTCTCAGCGATGTACGCGCCGCCGGCAAAGCCGACCGCGATTCCAATCGTGCTGCCTCCGTTCCAGATCGCCATCACGCGACCCCGCTGTTCTTTGGGGAAGAAGTCGGACATGAGCGAGGTGCCGGCCGGGTAATAGCTGGCCTCACCAACACCTACGATCGCGCGGCTGAGGAAGAGGTGGAAGTAGCTGCGCGCAAATCCCGTGAAGAGGGTTGCGACGCTCCAGATGGTGACGCCGACGCCGATGACTGTCTTGCGCACGCCGCGGTCGCCCCAGTAGCCGAAGGGGAGTGCTGCCACTGCGTAGACGAGGAGGAAGGCCGTGCCGATCAAGCCGAATTGGGCGTCGTTGAGGTGGAATTCCTTCTGTATCGGGGTCGCGGCCGAGGAGGCGACCCAGCGGTCCATGTAGTTGAGGAAGTTGATGCCGACCATGACGGCGAGGACGTATCGGGCATAGCCCTGCGGACTTCGCCTCACCGTTGGAATTATGAGGTCGGCCTGCCGATGCGCCACTCGCGAGGCGCCAGGACCTGATTGCGTACGATTACTGCTCTTCTGTGGGTCGGCTGGGCATTGGCGAGCTCAAGTGGCTGTAAACCACCCGCGAAAGCTGTGGGGGTTCAAATCCCTCCCGGCCCACTCCCCCTTGGCGCGCTGTATGGCGTGAACGCCCTCGTGATGATTGCCCTGGCCGGCAACGTGACGGCCAGGAATTGGGCATTCCGGAACCAGAGGCTGGAGCCCGGGACCCGCCACGCTATCGAGCACCAGGCGAGTCGTATTTCCGGGAGGTGGGGATAGGCGTCGAGGATTTCGGCAGGGCCGCATAGAATGGCCGCCTTGTGTCTGTCCGCCCACCGCAGCACGATGAGTTGTAAGTGAAAGGCCGAGATCGCGGCGCAACAGTTTCTTCGCTACCACGGGCCTGACTTATGGCGCAGCCGCTGTACTCGCCTTGCTGCTCGCTCTCCGCGGTCTTCCCGCGATCGCGTACAGACTCAACCAGCCGCTGTGGGTGTTTTACGTGCTCCTCATCGGAGGAGGAATCGCAGCCTTGATCATCCGCGGGCGCTGGAAGCGAATCCTTCCGTCCGAAGAGGCGGCGCCCGATCCGGATCACCTCGACACGCCTGCCGCCAGGCGAGGGGCAAAGATCTGGCTGATCGGATTCGTGTTCCATGCGGTGCCGCTGCTCGCGGCCCTTGGCGTCGTGATCTATTTCGTCGTATTCCACAGACACGGATCAACGACAGGCTTCGTCGTCGCTATCGTTTTCGCGATCGGCTGGAACATCTTGTGGCAGCCGTTGTGGCGGGGCCTGGTTCTGCCGCTCTTCCATAACGCCTGAGATCGTGTCCTACGCGGGCGCGGCAGCCGGTCGGATGTTCTGGTTCAGGTGGAGCGCGTTGTCGGGATCGTAACGGCGCTTGAGCTCCGCCAGCCTTGCGAGCTTGTCCGCGGGATACGCGCGGCGAACACCGTCCTGGCCTTCGTCGCCCAGGGCGTTGACGTAGACCCCGTTCGCGAACGGCTGGAGGGCCGCGCCATAGTCCCGAGCGGCAAAGATGCGCTCACCATCCTCATCTGGGTCCATCCAGGTCGTCCCGCATCCAAACTCGACCAGCGTTCGACGGTGGCTGAACGCGGAATCGTCGTCTTCGACGTCGGCGATCGCGCCGCCATACGCCTGAAATCCGCCGTTGGGGACGCGCGACCAGTCGGGATCGGTCCCGATCGTGGGTAGACCGCGCGCCAGGAAGGCATCGATCGCGCTGTCGCTGAGCTCGGTCAGGTAGTGCCCCTTCGAATAGCGCCGGCGGCCATGGCCGTTCGGGTCGTCGCCAACCGACTGGAGCTCGACATAGCTCATCTCCTTGACGAGCTCGGCCGCGGGGGTGCCGAGCTCGCGGAGTGTGGAGAGATACGCAAGCCCTTGATCTACCTCACCGACCCACACGTAGCCGACGCTGACCACAGGCCGATCCCCGGACGTCGTCGCGCTTGCGGTCAGGGTCGCCGCGCGGGGCGCGTCGGGCAGCAGGTCACGCCAGCCGAGCAGCGCGTCGCGGGCTTTGGCGGGATCGAAGACGAGGTCCACCACAAGCGCACGCCCGCTCACTTGCTGCAGACGAAATTCGAACTCGGTGACGATGCCGAAGTTGCCGCCGCCCCCGCGCAGGCCGTTGTCACAGGCGAGTCCGAACTGTCGGGCGAGCCAACCCATTCCGCCGCCAAGGGTCAGTCCGCCGACGCCGGTATGCGAGACGTTGCCTGCAGTGGTGGCGAGGCCATGCTCCTGGGCCGCAAGGTCAAGGTTTCGAAGGAGCGATCCGCCGCCCACCCATGCCTTGCGCTCGACCGGATCGACGCGAACGGCGCTCATGGGGGAAAGGTCGATCATGACTCCGCCGTTCGGCACCGAAAGGCCGAGCACGCTGTGGCCACCGCATTTCACAGCGATCTCGAGGCCGGACTCTCGCGCAAAACGGACAGCTGCGACGACATCCCCAGGGGAGGCACAGCGAAGAATCGCGGCCGGGCGCCGGTCGACGATTCCGTTCCACACCGCCCGGTTGCGGTCGTACGCGTCGCCGCCAGGCAGGATGAGCTCGCCGCCGAACTCGGGGACCCTGGTCACGGTAGCCATCTCGCGCCTCCTCATCGAAATTGGGATCGGTCACCTGTGATGACTGGAAACGAGTCCCTAACTCATCGCTCAGGTGATGCCGCAGGCGGGCGAGTGGCGGAGGACGCTACTTGGCGGGAAAGGCGATCGCAAGCGTGCGGCTCACGGCCCCAATCTGTTGCACATCGAGCGATCGGCTGCGGGTGATCAGTTTCTTGATCGAGCGTTTGCCCTCGAGCCGGACCCCGCGGAAGGATTCCGGGGGTGCCAGTAGCGGCCACTCGCCATCAATGAAACAAAGAACCGGCTCGACCGATATGCTCGCAAACCCTGCTCCCATCGAGTCGAGGACGCGTTTGACGGCCGCAACCTGCCAACCCATGTTGTCGGCCAGCCGGGAGCAGTCGCGGCTGCCGACATAGAGCCGGTCGTCACGATGAAACATCCCACCGCGGTCACGGATCCGGATCAACCCTCGATAGCGTTTTGCATCAACCACGAAAACGCCGGCCGGCGCGATGACGATGTGATCAAGGTTGCCTCTGGTTGCTGGTACGCGGCGATCGTTCAGTAACTGGATGCCCTCGACACCCACGAGCGCCTCTGCCAGCTTCCGTTCGCCGATTGACCCGCGTTCCCACGCGACCGTGGACTGTGGCTCGCTCGATATGGCAAGAGCAATCCCACCCACGAAGTTACCCAGGCGACCTTTTACCGCTACCTCTCTGGCGGCCGTCCTACGCTGATATTCGCGATGGGCGGAAGCTCCCGCGGATCCAGTCGCCCGCGGAACAGGCCCGCCGACCGCGCCAGATGGACACTCGACGCAGCGCGTCGTTTTTGTTGCTGGGTGATACATCGCTTCCTGGCCCTTGGCGAGGGCCGTACCGCACAACACGCATTGGCCGGCATAACGAAGCCGTAGGCGCTTGAAAGCCGGGTCGATCTGGCTCGATTGCGGCGGCAGTACCGGGTCCACGGCGCCGAGTCTAGGCCGGGCCGCTCACTACATTCCGGCGATTGCGAGTTTGCCTGATGCAGGATCTCGGTTTGAACGCAAGGGGCTCAAACTAGGGCCCATTGAGCGGCTCTACCGTCTGGCAGGCGCCCACCCCCGTGCCCGCAGGTTTCGGGATCCGGACCCTGGCCTATCTCGTCGACGCGCTCCTGCTCAGTTTCGTCGGCGGCGCGTTTCCTTACCTGGTGCTCAACACGTCGTCGACAGCCGGCCCTGCCATCCCAGGCCAGCAGGTGGCGACGAGCGGCGGTGGCTCCATATTCGTTTCGCTGGTCTACTTCGTTCTGTTCTGGTCGACGATCGGGGGAGGGCGCACGCTGGGGATGCGTCTTTTTGGGCTAAAAGTGGTCATGGAACAAGATCTGAAGCCACCCGCCGTGATGTCCGCCTTGCTGCGCTGGATAGGCCTTTGGGTCTCTTTTGCATTCTGCTTCCTAGGCGTGATCTGGGTCGCGTTTGACCCGCGCCACCAGGGCTGGCACGACAAGATCGCGAAGACCCTGGTCGTCCGCACCTGATGGGCCGAAAGGCTCGCAAGCGGGCTCAGGAGCACGAGGCGCACCGTCAGCATGGAGTGGCCGGCGAGGCGCCGGAGCCTGGTGAAAACCGGCCGGCAACATGCCCCCGTTGCGGGTCGACCGACCTCGTGATCGGCCGCTACATGGCCGGGATCACGACGGGCGTGGACATCATCTGCGGCCATTGCAATTGGCAGGGAATGATCCAGCCGGGAATCTGGTAAGGCCCTCGTCCTGGCTGTCAAAGCCCGCCTCTACACTGGCTGACGAGATGTTTACCGGGGCCAAATACGCTCGCAGCGGCGACGTCAACATCGCCTATCAAGTCGTCGGCGACGGTGCCATTGACCTTGTCCTCGTGCTGGGGTGGGTCTCGCACCTGGCATACGTGTGGGAGCTGCCGGCCATGTCGGCCTTCCTCAATCGACTGGCCTCATTCTCGCGTCTCATCCTTTTTGACAAGCGTGGTTGCGGCATGTCGGATCGCGTTCATCCGCTCCCGACCCTGGAGCAACGGATGGACGACGTTCGCGCCGTCCTCGACGCCGCCAGCTCGCAGAGGGCGGCGCTCTTAGGCATCTCCGAGGGTGGAGTGATGTCGGCCCTCTTCGCCGCCACCTATCCGGAGCGCACCGCCGGTCTCATCATCAACGGCAGCTACCCGTCCGCACTTAGACGTCCCGGCTACCCCTGGGGAATCACCGAAGAGCAGTTCGAGGGGCGCATGCGTCGGGTCAAGGACATCTGGGGCAAGGTCGCCGGGATGGATCGCTATGCGCCAAGCCAGGTCGACAACCCTGAGGTCGCGGGCTGGTGGACGACGTTCATGCAGATGAGCGCAAGCCCAGGCGACGCCGAGGATCTCATGCGGATGAACACCTTGATCGACATCCGTGACATCCTCCCCGCAATCCGCGTCCCGACTCTGATCATCCATGCGCGCGGTGACCGCATCGCTCCGATCGAGGCTGGACGCTACTTAGCCGACCACATCCCGAATGCGAGGCTCCTGCAACTGGACTCTGATGACCACTGGCCGTACTTCGTGGATGCGGACCAGGTTGTCGGGGAGGTGCAGGAATTTTTGACTGGTGTCCGCACTGGTCTGCCCCCCGACACGATGCTCGCGACCGTCCTCTGCACCAACGTCGCCCAGGCGGGCGCGCACGCCATCTGGCTGGGAGACAAGCGTTGGAATCAGCTGGTCGACCGGCATCACTCGGTGGTTCGCAAGGCCCTGTCGCGCTACTCCGGTCGCGAAATCGAAGCCGGCGAGCAAGGAATGACTGCCGTTTTCGACGGGACCGCACGCGATATTCGCTGTGCACTCGACGTACGCGATCAGCTCATGCGACTAGGACTGCGCCTCCGGGCAGGTCTCCACGCGGGCGAGTGCGAAGTGGGTGACGGGCACAGCCCGGCGAGGTGCTTGTTTCGGGCACGGTCAAGGACCTGGTGGTGGGCTCGGGCCTGGAGTTTGCCGACCGCGGGCCCCGCGTGTTCGAGGGCGTTCCGGGCTCGTGGACTCTTTTCGCGGCTGGGCCAAGCCACGAGCCTCAGGTGGCCCAGCCGGCGCCCTCTGCCGGCTCTGTTGAGCTCAGCCGGCGGGAGCGGGATGTGGCACAGCTGCTGGCCCAAGGCCTCAGCAATCGGGCAATCGCCGAGCGGCTTTATCTGTCAGAGCGAACGATCGACAACCATGTCCACCACATCCTCGACAAGCTTGGGTTCGATTCCCGCGTCCAGGTCGCGACGTGGCTGGCGAGAAATGAGCCCTCGGGCTGAGCACTGCTTGAGCCTTCTCACAGATGGCAGAAGCGTCAGGCCGACCTAGCCTCGCGTAAAGAGGCGATCCACCCCGGGTCGCCGTCGCAAAACGCAAGGAGGGTTCGCATGGCGAGGTTTCTGGTCGAGCGCTCGTTTCCCGACGGGCTCGAGATCCCGCTGACGGAGCAAGGCGCGCAGGCCTGTATGTCCGTGGTCGGCACGAACGCGGAGCTCGGCGTCACCTGGGTTCACTCGTACGTCACCGAAGACCACAGGAAGACCTTCTGCATCTACGACGCCCCAACCCCGGATGCAATTCGCAAGGCGGCCAAGCTCAACCAGCTGCCCGCTGACAAGATCACCCCGGTTCGCGTCCTCGATCCTTACTTCTACCGGTGAGGTGCTGAATATGAGGAACGGTTTCAGGTTGAACCGGGCGCTGCTCGTGCTTGCAGTGTCGGCCCTGCTTTTCCAGGTCAATGCATTCGCTGCCGGCCTGCCCACCGGCGAGCGGTCTCTCGGCAACGCAACCATCGAGCCTGCCTACAACGATTACGACGGCTCTGTCGTGTACCTGCTGACGCCCAACCGGCTGGCACCACTCGGGCCGAACAACCCGATCAACAACGTGAATCCGCACGCGGTGGCGCCTCTCTACCTGATCGTCTATCCGCCGGGCACGCCAGGCACGTTCAACTGCATGGGCGCTCCCGGCAACTGCCCGGACCATGCAGGGGTGATCGCCGGCGTGGCGACTCAGGTCATGCCGTCCGTCTACGGCACCGATCCGTCAGCCGTTCCCGGACATGATCACCTTGTGGGCATGCCTCGCACGGGTGACTTCAACGTGCCCTGGCGCGTCTACATCGAGCTGTTCACGCCCGGCGCAACTGTCACGCACGTAACCACGCTCGCCCAACTCCAGTCGGCATGGTCTTCCGGCGCCCTGCGCCAGCTGGACTCCGGAATCACATTTGTTTGCGCGGTCGTCTCCGAGCATGCGTACCTGGCGGGGAAGCCCGTCGCCTAGAACCTACTAGCCGGGAGAGTCGTCTCTCCCGGCTTCGTTTACCAGGTCGCGAATGATCTCTGCGGCAGGCTTGATGTCGTTGACGACGCTGCAAGACTCGCCCGCCCACATCGGCGAGTATTCGATGTCACCCTCAAAGTCCGGGGGCGCCGATCCAATCGCGTAGCGCGGCCATTCGATCCACTCCCCAGTTGACAGCCGTCGCCTTCCAATTGAGGTGCCTTCGCCCGGTCGAGACCCGGAAGGTGGGCAACCCGCCGCTTCCCATTCCGCGAGAGTCTTGTTGCGGAGAGTGCGGTGGGGTGCGTCAGGCCACCACACGTCATACAAGGTGTTGTAAACGGTGTCAGCGGCCGTGCTTTCGACGATGCGCTGCTTGTAAGCCGGGTGCAGCCAGGATTCGTCCGACGCGACAAACCGCGTTCCGAGCGAGACGCCCTGCGCACCCAGCCGGAGGGCCTTGGCGAGACCGGCCCCGTCGCCGATGCCGCCCGAAGCCAGCACGGGCAGCGGTTTGATCGCGTCGACGGTCGCGGGCAGAAGATCCCAGATCGAGGTCGTTCCGCGGACGTGGCCGCCTGCCTCGACTCCCTGCGCAATCACCGCATCGACGCCCGCCTGCGCGGCGTGCCGCGCCTCTTCGACGGACCCGACCTGGATCATGACCTTGACCCCATGCCGGTGCGCGGGCTCGACGTACGGCGCGGGGTCGCCCCAGAACAGCACGACTGCTGCAGCCCCCGCTTTGCCGGCCGCATCGACCTGGGCGGTCAGGAATTCCCGGTCCCCTTCTTCGGTCTCGGCGATGATGATGTTGACCCCGATCGGCCGGTCGGTCAGCTTACGGGTAGTCTCAATCCGCTTCGTTACTTGTTCGGGCTTCATTCCGCTCACCCCAAGCACGCCGAACCCGCCCGCGTTGGACACAGCCGCGGCAAGCTCCGGGCCCGCGGCGGACCCGATGCCCGCCGAAAAGATCGGGTACTGGATGCCCAGCTCACGGCAGATCGGCGTCTGCAGGTCACGCATTACGAGCCGCACCAAGAAGCCGGCGCGCCGTGTCGTTGTAGTCGCTGAGGTCGGGCCGGGCGAGCCGCACCACAAGATGACGCGCGCCGGCGTCGCGATAAGCCGCGAACCATTCGGACGCCGACTCGAGCGTGCCGGCATGGCACGCCTGCGCCCTGGCCATCACCTCGGCCGGCACGCCGTAGTAAGCGCGCATGTATGTGTCGAGCATGCCCGCAGCCTCGCGTTCATCGTCAGCGACCGCGACGGTGAGATAGGCGCCCGTCGCGATGCCATTTGGGTCTCGGCCCGCGGCTTCGGCTGCCTCGCGCACCGCGCGAAAGCCGGACGCATACTCGGCCGGGGTCGGGCTGAACGGCAGCCAGCCGTCGAAGGTCGTTCCGGCCAGGCGCAGCATCCGAGGGCCGCTTCCCCCCAACCAGAGGGGAGGACCGCCGGCGCGAAGGGGTCGAGGCTGCAGCTCGATACCCGCCTCCTCCTTTCGCCACAGCCGCCGCAGGCGTTCGACGGCGCTCAGCATCGTGCCGACCCGCCGCTCGCTGGCAACACCAAGCGCTGCCAGCTCGGCGTGGGTGCCAGGGAGCTCGGCGCCGGGACCGACCCCGACGATCAGCCGGCCGTTGGCGATCCGGTCGAGAGTGGCCAGGCCGTGCGCCAGCGACAGGGGATGCCGCAGCAGCGGCAGCAGGACGGCGGTGCCGAGCGTGACGCGACTCGTCGCACCGGCAACAGCGGCGAGCAGTGTGATGGGTTCGCCCCGAGGACGGGCGAGCAGCGAGTCGCCGACCCATACCGAGTCATAACCGTCCTGCTCGGCCCGCCGAGCCGCCTCAATCAGAAAGGCCAGGTCGCTGTTCGCCCACAGCAGGACCTCGCGAGACGGAAGCAGAAGGCCAGTTTCGGCTGCTTGTGTCGGCACGCCCATCAGCGAGCGTAGTCCATGGGCAGTCCACTCTGGTAAGACTCCTTCGATGACCGGCAGCTATTCCGACTTCCGTATTGCCGCGATCATCGAACGGATTCGGCGAATCCCCAGAGGCTCCGTCCAGACCTACGGCGGCATCTATCCTCCGGCGCCACGTCTCGTTGGACGTGTCCTGGCGACCACCGACCAGGACCTGCCGTGGCATCGCGTCGTGCGCGCGGACGGCAGCGTCCCGAAGGGGCGGCGGCAGCGCGAGCTGCTGCTCCGCGAGGGCGTGGCGATGCGCGGTGAGCGGGTTGATATGAAACGGATCCGCGCCTAGCGGCCGAGCGCCGCGGTGATCGCCTCGTCCGTGGCGAGACTTTCCGCCCGCCCAGGATCGGCGATGCGTCCGAGCAGCTCCAGGAGAACCCTCGCCTCTTTCGGGTCAAGCCCTCGAACAGTATCTCGCTCGGCTCCAACTATCGCCCGCTGGGCTCGGGCGAGAAGAGCTCTTCCCTTGGCTGTGGTTTGCAGCGCGTACTCGCGCCGGTCCTTCGGGTTCCGCCGGCGCACGATGTTGCCTGCCTGCTCGAGCGAGTCGATGACATCGACCATCGTGGCGGGGTCCATCCGGATGCGCTGACTGAGCCTCTGTTGGGACATCGCACCGTCGCTCACCAGGGTGGCCAGCGCCGCGAATCCCTTCATCGACAGGCCAACCTCGGCCAGGGCACGGTCCGCCTGTTCCCTTGCGACGAGGTGGGCGCGCGCGAGCAGGAAGCCGATCCTGGCGGCAAGCGCCTTTGGGTAACCGTCCATCAGGTACAAATCTTATCATCGTCAATCATTAGTGCAATAAATCATTGGCAGCACCTATTATCTTCATCAAGGGCGTGTAAGGCGCCGGCAGCAAGGAGGGCGTAGGCAATGGCCGCCACAAAACAGACCGCTCTGATCACCGGAACCTCGAGGGGCATCGGGCCGCACATTGCGCGGGCGATGGCGAAAGCCGGTTACAACATCGTTCTCACGAGCCGCTCGGCTCGCGAGGTCGAGGCCCTGGCCGACGAGTTGAGAACCTCGGGCGTGGCGGCGGTCGCTTGTCCTGCCGACCTCACCGACTCGATCGACCTCGAGCGCCTCGTCAGCGTTGCTGAGGCGAAATTCGGGCACGTCGATGTGCTCGTCAACAATGCCGGGGGCGACCCTCAGCGCGAGTTCGATCAGATGGCATGGACCGAAAACGAGAAAATCGTCCGACTGAACGTGCTGGTCCCGATGGAGCTCACCCATCGCCTCCTGCCGGGAATGCTTGAGCGCGGCAACGGACACATCGTCAACATCTCGTCGCTGGCCGGCCGGATCGGGTTTCCGTACACAGAGGCGTACGCGGCCGCGAAGGACGGGCTCATCGGTTTCACGCGAGTGCTCCGCAACGATTACAAAGGCCGCGGCGTCAGCGCGTCAGTGATCGTGCTCGGCGCGATTCGGGACGCGGGTCAGGGTCAGCGCACCAGCGACGAGCTCGGGCTCGAGATGCCTCGCTACAGCACGGCTCCAGCCAAGGCGGTTGGGGCAGCGGTCGTCAAGGCCGTCGCAAAGGACAAGGCTGAGATCATCGTCATGCCAGGTCCGGGCCGCCTGATCAAAGCGCTCATGGACCTGTTCCCCAGCCTTGGCCGGTCCATGAACCAGATGGCCGGCGCCGACGCAACGATGGGGCGCGTGATTGAACTCAGGAAGCGCCCGAAGCTCAGCGCGTTAGGGCGGCGGGGGTGGCGATACGTTCGGCGGGAGGCTGTTTGATCCCGGTGATTTTGAGGATCTCTTGCTCATCGAGCGAGTCGTTGCGCAAAAGCGCCTTGGCGAGCGCGTCGAGCTGCGGGCGATGTTCCTCCAGCAGCTTTTCCGCTTGAACCTGGCACTCCTCCGCGATGCGCCTCATCTCGTCGTCGATCAGCTGGGCGGTCGCTTCGCTGTAGGGCCGCTGCTGAAGCATTCCGCCGTCGCCGTCGCTGAAGTTCAAAGGCCCGACCTTCGGGCTCATGCCCCATCGCACGACCATCTCGTGCGCGATTCGCGTCACCTGCTGCAGGTCGTTTTCCGCCCCCGTCGTGACGACGCCGTAGATCAGCCGCTCCGCCGCGCGCCCGCCGAGGGCACCCACCATCCGCGCCCGCAGGTAATCCTCGCCGTAGTTGAAACGGTCATCGACAGGGCTCTGCAGCGTCACCCCAAGAGCCATTCCGCGGGGCACGATCGTCACCTTCTTGACCGGGTCGGCGCCCGGAACGAGCAGGCCGAGGAGCGCGTGCCCCGACTCGTGGTAGGCGATCCGCTCGCGGTCCAGGTCGCTGAGGATGATCTTCCGTTCGGCACCCAGCAGCGTCCTCTCGACGGCGTCGGCGAAGTCCGCCATCGTCACCGCGGACTCGCCCTTGCGGGCAGCTCCCAGCGCCGCCTCATTCACCAGGCTCCGGAGATCTGCTCCCACCATGCCCGGGGTCTGCCCGGCAACCTGGTCGAGGTCCACGTCGGGTGCGAGCGGGACGTTTCGCGTGTGGATGCGCAGGATGGCCGCGCGGCCCCGGCGATCCGGGGCCTGCACCGTGACACGGCGGTCGAACCGCCCGGGTCGGAGCAGCGCGGGGTCCAGCACGTCAGCGCGGTTCGTGGCCGCGAGCACGATCACACCCTCACGCGAGTCGAAGCCGTCCATCTCGGTGAGGATCTGATTCAGCGTCTGTTCCTGCTCGTCATTGCCTCCGAACCTGACGACTGCGGATCGGCTGCGTCCGATCGCGTCCAGCTCATCGATGAAGATGATCGATGGCGCGGCAGCTTTCGCTTTGGCGAAGAGGTCGCGCACCCGGGAGGCCCCAACACCGACGATCGCCTCGACGAACTCGGATGCGGCGATGCTGAAGAACGGCACTTTGGCTTCGCCCGCCACCGCCCGGGCCAGCAAGGTCTTGCCCGTCCCCGGCGCACCGATCAGCAGCACACCTTTGGGCATCGTTCCACCGAGGCGTTGGTACTTCTGCGGCTCGCGAAGGAAATCGACAACCTCCTGGAGGTCGGCTTTCACCTCGTCTATTCCGGCCACATCGTCGAATGTGACCGCCGGACGTTCCGCGTTGTACAGGCGCGCCCGGCTCTGGCCGAAGCTGCCGAGGATGCCACCCGCGCCCGCGGAGGCGGCGCGACGGGAGAGATAGAGGAATCCCAGGACCAGCAGGATCGCCGGCCCAAAGCTGAACAGCAAGGTCACCCACAGCGGCGTCGCCGCGTTTGGGTCCTTGGCGTTCATCACCACGTTGTGCTGCTGGAGCAAGGTCTCGAGGTCGTCGGTGGCGAACGCGGGTCGTTGAGTCTGGAACTTCGTCGACTTGGTCCCGCTCGTCTGATCCGCCACAGGAGATTTCGTCACACCGTTGATGGCCTCCGCGGTGCTGGTGACGCTCACGACATTGTTGGCGTCGACCTGCGCGAGAAAGGCGTTGTACGAGATGGTCACGGTCGGAGGTTGACTGGCTGAAGTCAGGAACTGCGTGATCAACAGGTTCGCCGCGAACAGGATGGCGAGCATGATCCAGAAGCGCGCCGATCGCATCGGCGTGATCATGCTGGGTCTCTTCTCGGGTGGTTTCTGGGGCGGCTGCCCAGGCTTCGCCGGCGGCGGGTTCTGGGCCACGACCTGATCCTACGCGGCCCAGAACGAGTCAGCCGCCGGGGCTATCGTTGCAGGCAGTGGCGAGCACTCCCCAGGCCGGCATCTTCGCGCTCGGCACGGCGTCCCACGCCTATCTCGAGCTCGACATCCAGGAAGGCGCGGAAGGGCGGGCTCTGGTCGCCGGAGTGGCTGGTCTTCGCGAACCCCGCACGACGATGGGCGGTGTGAACCTCGTGGCGGGGTTCCGGCCGGAGCTGTGGCGTGCCATCGCTCCCCACGAATCGCCGGCTGCGCTCGAAGGCTTCAACCGGCCAATCGTCGGTTCGAATCTCACCATGCCTGCAACTCAACACGACGCGGTGCTGTGGATCTCGGGCAGCGCCTACGACGTCGTGTTCGATGTGGCCCGGCAGGCGATCGCGGCGTTACAAGACGTCGCACGCACCGCCGAGGAGACGACGAGCTGGCCATACCACCATGACCGTGACCTGACCGGCTTTATCGACGGGACGGAGAACCCGACCCTGATCGAGGCGCCAGATGTCGCGGTGATCCCCGAACCGGGACCGGGGGCCGGCGGTTCCATCCTGTTGCTCCAGAAATGGGCGCATGACGCGGCGGGCTGGGAGGCGCAGCCCACCGCGCGACAG
>VBII01000100.1 GCA_005887735.1 Chloroflexota bacterium | reverse complement strand
GCGCCGCCCTGGGCATCTACCTGGTTTTCGGGATTCCGCTTTTCATCTCCGGGCTGCTGACGGGGGTCCTGGCCTTCACGATCCTCGGTCTCCAGGCGTGGGGTTTCCGCCGCCTCGAGGCAACGATCAGCGGGCTCGTCGGAGTGATCGTCATCGCATTCGGCCTGGAGGTGCTGAGATCAAACCCGGCATGGGGCGCGGTCGCGGGCAACACCTTCGTGCCGCACCTGGACGGCACCGCCTCGATCCTGCTCGCGGTCGGCATCCTTGGCGCGACCGTGATGCCTCACGTCATCTACCTGCACTCGGCCCTGACCCAGAAGCGGATCGTCGGCGCGAATCCTGAAGCGAAGCGAAAGATCTTCCACTTCGAGATGGTCGACGTCCTGATCGCGATGGGCATCGCCGGCCTGATCAACCTGGCGATGCTGACGATGGCCGCGGCCGTGTTCGGGGCCCGCGGCATGGTCAATGCCGGCGCGGACCTGACCCAGGTGTTCACGGGCCTGGACCAGTTCGTCGGGGGGCACAGCGGCCTGATCTTCGGCGTCGCCCTGCTGGCCTCTGGAGTTTCCTCGTCGTCGGTGGGCACGCTTTCCGGCCAGGTCGTCATGCAGGGCTTCATCCGGCGGCGGATTCCGCTGTTCTTGCGTCGCGCCATCACGATGGTGCCGGCCATGATCCTGATCGCGACCCGCTTCGACCCGTCGCACGCGCTGGTGCTGAGCCAGGTGTTTCTCTCTTTCGGCATCCCGTTCGCGTTGATCCCGCTCGTGCTTTTCACGCGCGACAAGAAGCTGATGGGCAACCTGGTCAACAGCCGCCTGACCAACCTGGCCGCCTACGGCGTGGCGGTGATGATCATCGGCCTGAACATCTTCCTGATCTACCAGACGCTGTTCAAGACCGCCTAAGCTCCACCTGGTGAAGCTCGGCGTGAGCGTCGGCTACTGGGGGCTGGGGCTGACCATCGCGGACCAGCTCGACATCGCCCAAACCGCGGAGTCGCTGGGCTATGACTCGATCTGGACGGCCGAGGCTTATGGGTCGGACGCGGCGACTGTGCTCGCCTGGCTGGCCGCAGGGACGAGCCGGATCAAGCTCGGCTCCGGCATCTTCCAGATCCCGGCGCGGAGCGCCGCGATGACCGCGATGACCGCGGCCACTATCGACAACCTGTCGGGCGGGCGCATGCTGCTCGGCCTCGGCAGCTCCGGCCCCCAGGTGTCGGAAGGCTTCCACGGCGTTCGATTCGGCAAGCAGCTGCAGCGGACGCGCGAGTACGTGGCGGTCGTCCGCATGGCGCTGGCCCGCCAGAAGATCGAGTTCCACGGCGAGACGCTCGAGCTGCCGCTGCCCGACGGTCCTGGGAAGGCGCTCAAGCTGACCATCAAACCGATTCAGGAGCGGATCCCAATCCTCCTTGCGGTTCTCGGACCGAAGAACGTCGCGCTGGCGGGCGAGATCGCCGACGGCTGGCTGCCGGTCTTCTTCTCACCAGAGCACACGCAGACGCTTCGCGGCCCGCTCGAGGAGGGTGCCGCCCGCGCTGGCCGGTCACTCGACGATTTCATGATCTGCCCTTCGGTCAACGTGATGATCAGCGACGACGTCGAGAGCGCGCGCAACGCTATGCGTCCGATCCTCGCCCTCTACGTCGGCGGCATGGGATCGCGGGAGCAGAACTTCTACAACCGCCTCGTCTCGACGTACGGCTTCGAGAGCGCCGCGCAACAGGTGCAGGAGCTGTACCTGGCGGGGAAGAAGACCGAGGCCATGTTCGCCCTGCCCGACGAGCTCATCGACCTGGTCTCGATCGTCGGCCCGCGCGACAAGGCGAAAGAGAAGATCCGCGCCTTCAAGGAAGCCGGCGTCGACACGCTGATCGTGTGGCCGGTGATGCCCGACCACGAGGAACGCAAGAAACAGCTTCAGTTGATCGCGAACCTGGCCGGTGAGGTCGACTAACCAGCGATCAGTCCTGCGCGAGATGTTCGCAGGGCCCGTCAAGCCCGCGGACGGACAGTTCGTGTGGACCCTGTTCGGCTTGGTGGCGGTGGCCGTCGCATTGGCCGCCTACCTGAGTCTGTTCCCTCAAGACGCGGGATTCCTCTATTTCTTCATCGGCATCATGTTCGCTTCAAGCGCTTGCACCGCAGCCGTGAGTCTTCGCTTGAAACACCACGATTACAGCCCGGCGGCCGTCCTCTGGCTCTTTGCAACGATTGCTCTTTTCCAAGTCTGGAATCTCGTTGTCATGGGAGTCAGTCTTCTGAGCCGGTGGTGGGCTCTCGGTCAGCCTGGGTACCACATTGGCGTCAGCGCCGTCGTCGGACTCATCCCGCTGCTGATCAGCATCCGGGTGCTTGGACGTAAGCTCCGCAAAGCCTCATGAACCAGCCGCCGCCGCTCGTCGATTACAACCTCTTCGAATCCGATGCGCCGCTGCGCGAGTCGCTCGAACGCGAGGGCGCGTCGTGGGCCCATGACCTCGTGCACGACCTCGGATCGCTGGCCGGCACCCAGCAGGCGATCGACTGGGGATTCCAGGCCAACGCCAACCCGCCGCAGCTGCGCTCGCACAATCGCTTCGGCGACCGCATCGACGAGGTCGAGTTCCATCCCGCGTGGCACGAGCTCATGAACGTCGCGATCGGCCACGGCCTGCACGCGCTGCCGTGGCGAGAGCCGCGAGCCGGCGCCCACGCCGCCCGCGCGGCCGCGTTCTACATCTGGTCCCAGGTCGAGGGCGGTCACGGCTGCCCCGTGTCGATGACCTACGCGGCCGTCCCCACCCTACGCACACAACCCAACC
>VBII01000101.1:15053-17754 GCA_005887735.1 Chloroflexota bacterium | reverse complement strand
GTGAACTTCCCCGCCACCCAGGCAGATTAGCGCCCCCGGCCGTCACGCACTGATAAGGAAGAGGCTCCGCGTTATCCCTTTAGGGGATGAGCGCCTTGAACTGGGGCAGGCTTCGCGATCAGTGCCTGGTCGGACTGTCGCTGATCGCTTTTTTCTGGGTCGCGAGCCAGGTGGTGGGCCGGGTCCTGCACATCGTGGTCGTGGTCCTCCTGGCGCTGGTCCTGGCCTACGCGCTCGAACCGCCTCTCGCGTGGGCTCAAAGAGTGCTGCCGCGCGCCCTGGCCGCGCTGCTCATCTATGCCCTTGCACTCGGCGTGCTCGCGGCCGGCATCCTGCTCATCGCTCCGCCGACGATCCAGCAGAGCGAGGCCCTGGCCGTGCGGCTGCCGGGTTACCTGGACCAGTTGAGCGGCTACCAGCCGCTGGCCGGGATCGACCTGTCCGGCTCGCTGCGGGGCATCGCGCAGTCGACCCTCAACAGCGCGGTCAGTGTGGCGGAGGCGGTGGCGGGCGGCGTGATCGACACGATGCTGGTCCTGGTGCTCGGGTTCTGGTTCATGGTCGATGGCGGGCGAATGGTGGACGTGGCGCTGCGTTTGGTCCCAGAAAAGCAGCGCGACAAAGCACGCTTCGTCCAGGACACCGTCAGCCAGGTGGTCGGGGCATACATCCGCGGCCAGCTCGTGATGGCGGCGATCATCGGGCTCTCCGCAGGGCTCGGCTCCTGGGCGCTCGGCGTGCGCTATCCGGTGCTCATCGGCATCCTCGCCTTTCTCTTCGAGCTGATTCCCATGGTCGGCCCCATCCTCGCCTCACTTCCTGCCGTGGCGATCAGCCTCACGCAACCGTTTCCGCTCGTGGTCTACGTGATCATCTTTTTCGTCGTGATGCAGGTGATCGAGAACAACGTGCTCGCGCCGCGAATCACCGGCGGAGCGGTTGGCTTGCATCCGGTGGCCGCGCTGCTGGCAATCGTCATAGGCGCAGACCTCGGCGGAGTCGTCGGCGCACTTTTTGCCGTTCCATTCGCGGGCGTCGCGTCGGTGTTGATCGCGGCGGCCTGGAAGGGATGGCGCGGTGAGCCGGTGGTCGTCGAGCGCGCCGGCATGCGCTTCAAGCTTCCGAAAAAGCGCGCCACTGCATAGAAATGTCAAGGCGCGGCTCGCCGGTATGGACCCGCGGCGCGACGTTGCACTAGTGAAGGACCAAACCACGGGAGGATCGAAGAATGCCGATAACCAACCACCTGGATTCTCGGGAAGGCGGCGGGCTAAGCTGCCTCTGCTGATCGCGGCCGGCGGCTCCTTCGCCGGCATTCATGGTGCGTCCGGCGGGTCGAGTGTGCACCTCGAGCTTTGGCAGGTGATCAACCTGCTGGGGACGCCGTTGCTGGCGATCATCTTCGCCGGGCCGGTCATCGACGACGTGAGGGCCTGGCTGACCCGACCTGACGACCGCTAAGAGCTGAGCGAAAAAAGGGCCACCACGCTGGCGGCCCTTCTCGGGAAAGGAGATGGATCAGCTCGCCGCGATGCCTTCCTGGCCGGCTCCGCCCGGGACGATCGCGACCTGGACCGGCGTAAGCGAACCGCCCGCGCCGATGCTGAAAACGTAGACGGTGCTCGACGGGCCGCTCTGGACGTACAGGAACCGTCCGCTTGCAGCCGAGTCGATCGCGCCCGAAATGCCGGACGCCGCGACCGCCGTGACGAGGACCACGCTGCCGTCGGCGTTGACGTGGAACTCGCTCACGGAACCACTGCCCGTGTTGGAGGTGTACTGGTAGCCGCGGGCCGAGGTGACCCAGCAGAGCGCTGCCTGGGTGTCGGAGACCGGAGCGCTCACCGGGGTGATCGTGTTGTCCGAGTTGACGGTGAACGTCTCCAGCGAGCTCGTGCCTGCGAAGTTCAGGACCATGCGACCGGCGTGGTCGAAGACGAATGCGAAGGGCACAGGCGCCTCCGCATTCTTGACCGGCGCCGCCGACAGCCGGCCATCCGGACCGGCCGAGAAGACATCAACCGTGTTGTGCGTCTTGGTCGTGACGATCAGGTGATCGCCATCCGGGGTGAAGCCCGCCTCAGCGGGCGAGCTGAGGAAAAATGGCACCGGTTCATTGGCCAGCAAGAGGGTGCGGGTCGAGCCCTCGATCGGGTGCAGGCGGCCGCCGGCGATCCGGTAGCCCGAGACAAAGCCCTGGCCTCCGGCGTCGAGGACGTAGACCAGGTCGTCGTGAACCGCGAATGCGGTCGGAAACGGGCCGCCGGCAGAGAGAACCTGCGTCAGCTCGAGCCTGTCGCCGCTGACGTGGAACACCGAGATGGTGTTGCTGCCGGCGTTTACCGCCAGCAGCAGCCGGCCTTCAGAGACGAGCCTGAGCGACCCCTGCGAAGCGAGGGGATCGGACCCCGCACCCGTCTCGCGGCCGCCCTGGCCGCCGGTTGCGTAGCTCGCGGAAAATGTCAACGAGCCGTCCGCGTTGCGGCGATACGCGGCAATGGAGTTTGCGGTGGGATCGTTGGCCTGCACGAACACCGCTCGACCAGCTGAGCCGTCCGACTCTCCAGCCGCCTGCGCTGGAATCGCTGCGCCTATCGCCGCGGCCACCAGCGCGAAGACCATGCCAACCAGACGAATCTGCCTTTTCATACACACGCCTCCTGCGCGAAATTTCGATTCGCACATGAGGCTGACCGGGTTG
>VBII01000101.1:0-15024 GCA_005887735.1 Chloroflexota bacterium | reverse complement strand
GAGTTTGCGGTGGGATCGTTGGCCTGCACGAACACCGCTCGACCAGCTGAGCCGTCCGACTCTCCAGCCGCCTGCGCTGGAATCGCTGCGCCTATCGCCGCGGCCACCAGCGCGAAGACCATGCCAACCAGACGAATCTGCCTTTTCATACACACGCCTCCTGCGCGAAATTTCGATTCGCACATGAGGCTGACCGGGTTGGGTTGAGGGAGGGTGACGCGTCGTTACAGGCCCGACACAAAGGGAGAAAAGGCTACGCGGCGGGCAGGCTGAACCAGAAACGCGTGGAGTGACCGTTTGAATCCGCGCCAACCCTTCCGCCGAACGCCTCGACGAGCTGTTTGACGATGGCCAGGCCGATGCCGGCCCCACCTCGCGCCGCATCGCGCGATTTATCGACCCGATAAAAACGCTCGAATACGTGGGGCAGGTCGTCCACAGGGATGCCTTCGCCTGTGTTGCTGATGGATACGAGCACCCGCGATCGGTTTCCTTCTGCGTCGATCGAGGCCCGGCCGCCGCGCGGCGTGTAACGCGACGCGTTCTGCAGCAGGTTGGCAAGGACCTGGGCGAGGCCGTCCGGTTCGGCGCGAGCGACCAGACCTTCGGGGACATGCACCTCCACCTCGATCTCCTTCGCGTCGAAAGCCGGGCGTGCAACTTCAAACGCTGAGCGGACCGCCTGCGGGAGATCGATGTCCTGGTAGGCGGCGATTCGATCCCCGCTTTCGTTGTCCGCGAGAGCGTCCAGGGAACGCGACAGCCGCACCAAGCGCTGTGCTTCCTCGTGGAGCGAGCCGAACTGCTCCGGCGTAGGCGCGATAACACCATCACGGAGAGCCTCGAGGTAGCCCTGGAGGTTGGTCAGCGGTGTGCGCAGCTCGTGCGCGGCGTTGACGATGAAGTCCCTTCGCTGGCGCTCCTGTTCGGACAGGCTGACCGCCATGTGGTTGAACGAGTCGGCGAGGGACGCAAGCTCGGCCGGCCCGGCCGCGGGCACCCGCGTCTCATAGTCGCCGGCCGCAATGCGCTCGGCGGCCCGTGCCATATGGCGAAGTGGCATCGCAAGTCGTGCCGCGAGGATCACGGCGAGGGCCACGCTGATGACAATGGCTATGAGCACCGCGATCAGAAAGATCGTCTCCACGCCGTGGTCGAACATCGCCTGCGCGTCGGCCGCCGGCGTCCCTGCCTGGATCATCAGGCGGTTGAAAGTGGACTGAGCGACCACCAGCACTCCCACGACGATGATCCCGATCGCGATCAATGCGACCGCGATCGAAACCAGCGTGATCCCGGTGGCGAGGCTTCGGAGCCGGCGCAAGTGGCTACGCGACCGCGCGATAACCGAGGCCGCGCACGGTCACGATGTAGCGCGGCGCGCCGACCTCTTCGCCCAGCTTGTCGCGCAGCCTTCCGATATGCACGTCGACGGTCCGTTCCAGCGCGTCGCCCTGCGACGGCCCGTAGAGCGAATCGAGCAGGGCCTGGCGCGTGAGGACGCGGCCGCGCGCCTCCACGAGCGCGACCAGAAGGCGGAACTCGGCGGGCGTCAGCGACACGGCCTTGCCTTCGCGACGCACCTCGATGCGGTCGAGATCGATCACCAGGTCACCGTGCTCGAGCACCCCGTGTCCCTTCCCCGATCCATTGAGGTCCTTGCTTCGCCGCAGGACCGCTTTGACGCGAACCACCAGCTCCGCCGGCGAAAATGGCTTGGCGAGATAGTCGTCGGCGCCCTCGTGGATGCCGTAGACGCGGTCCGCGACCTGAGCGCGCGCGGAGAGCATCACGATGGGCACGGCGGAGCGCTCACGCAGGATTCTCATCAGGGCAAGCCCGTCCAGCTCGGGCAGCATGATGTCGAGGACTATCAGCCCTGGGTGAAACTCGCCGAATGCCTTGAGCGCCGCCTGGCCATTCGAAGCGGTGATTACGCGAAAGCCCTCGCGCTCGAGGTAGGTCTTGACGAGTGACACGATCTTGGGGTCGTCGTCGACCACGAGAATCGGCGCCGCCATGTCGAGATCCATCGTAGGGCCGAACGTTAGGCCGCCAGTGTGAAGGCTGTTTGAAGCCTGGTTAGGGCTCAGTCCTTGACGCGAATCGAACTGCCGACGCTGATGGGTCCGCTGGAGAGCAGGTCCGCGCGGAGTCCGGCCCGACGAGTCAGGGGTTTGATGACGGGCTTGCCCGTCAGCGCGACGAGATGGGTGCACGGCTCACACAATTCCGTGGCCCGTGCCAGAACGCCGCCGATCCAGAACTCTTTGCCCACCAGCCCATTGAGGCGGATGCCCCGGGTGGTCAGGTTGCGGCGAGACTCCCCCGGCGCGAGGTCGATGCCGGACTCGCGAGCGAGCCGCTCCAACTCCTCCGCCTCGATCAGCGTCACGTCGCGGCTTTCCTCACCTGCGTCCTTCCAGAAGCCTTCTCGCCTTGCGTAGCGGTCGCCGGTCAAGCCGACGCCGGCCACGGCCTCAACCGAATTCAGCGATTGCATCGGCGAGCCGGCAGCCTCGGCGATGTGGATGTGCTCGACTGTTCCGCTCACGGCAAGGGCATTATCCGGTGCCGGATGCCGCGTCTGCTCGAGATTGAATACTCTGGTTCACGTTGGCGAGCGGAATTCACGCGGTGACGTTCCCCGGAGAGAGCGCGGAATACCGGCGCGCCCGCAACAGCCTTCTGCGGGCGGAGGTGAAGCTCCGCCAACGGATCGCGGCCGTGGCGGAGCAGCGGCGCAAGCTGCCGGCCGGCGGTGCGGTTTCGACGGACTACCTGTTTGACGCCTCAGCGCCAGGCGAGGATGACTTCAAGCAGGTCCGCCTGTCAGATCTGTTCGCGCCAGGCAAGCGCACGCTCTTCATCTACAACTTCATGTTTCCGGAGAGAGTCGGCTCGATGACACCTTGCCCGTCGTGCACCTCGATCATCGACGCGGTCGACGGCGCTTCGCGCCACGTCGTCCAGAGGATCAATTTCGCGCTGATTGCCAAGGCGCCGATCGCGCGGTTCCGGGAGCACGCGCGCCGGCGGGGATGGAAGCACGCGCTGCTGCTGTCCTCCGCGAACAACACCTTCAACCGCGACTACCACGCCGAGGATGAGACGGGCCAGCAGTGGCCCCTCGCGCATGTTTTCACGCGGCGCGGGAAGAAGATCCACCACTTCTGGTCGAGCGAGCTGTGGTTCGCAGATCCGGAACCAGGCCAGGACAAACGCCACGTCGACTTCATGTGGCCGATGTGGAGCATCTTCGATCGCACCCCGGAAGGTCGAGGTAAGACGTGGGGCCCGGGCCTCGAGTACCCGGCTACCTGATCTCCCGGTCGAATTCCGGGAAGTAGCGCTGGATCGCGGACAGGTCGAACCTGCGCAGGATCGAGGTCGGCGGCTCGCGCAGCAGCAGGAACTCAAAGCTCCGTTCGACGAGCTCCACGACGTCGCGCTGCTGGTCGCCGCCGCCCCAGCGGCCAAGCTCCGCCGCGGACACCTTCACGGTGTGCTGCGTGTGCTCGCCGGCGTGTTCCACCTGGACCTGGCAGACCCAGCCACCGGCGTCGGGCTCGGCTTCGACCTTCACCATGGCAACCCGGTTCCCCGACTAAATGTAATGAAGGATCGGCCGGCGGCGAGATAATGCGGCCAACTTGGCCGCAAACTGGGCACTTAACGATGTTCCGGCGCCGATCGTGGTTTACGACGGTGAGGGGCGCGTAGTCCAGGCCAACGAGCAGGCAGGCTCCCTGCTTGGTCTGAGCCCTGGCGACCTTTACGGATCGAGCGCCTATGACTCGGGCTGGCTGATCGTGGAATCGGTCGAGGGGCCGATCACCGTCCATCCTGTGGTCGCAGCGTTGAGGACGGGGCAACCGGTGCGCGGCGTGCTGGTCCGCGCGCGCCGCCCGGGCGGCGCCGACGTGTGGCTGCAGGTCGATGCCGTGCCCGAGCCATCCGGCGTCCAGGTGGTGGCCACCCTTACCGACGTCACCCATCTGATCGCCTACAGCAGGGTCTCGAGCCGCTCGGCGGGCGACCACATCGTGGACGAGGTCACGGACCGCCTCGCCCAGGCCCGAATGGAGCCTCGGGCCATCCTGACCACCGTCACGAGGGCGCTGAGCAAGCTGAGGCCGGGCACCTGGGTGGCGTCCCTGATGGGCAAGGATCCATCCGAGATGCAGATCGTTGCCACAAACGACGACCGCAACGACGAGAGCGACTACGCCGCAAGCTACATCGAATCGATGAGGCTCGCGGGATCTCTCGAGACGACGCCGATCTCATCTCGCGTCATCGAATCCGGACAGCCGCTGTTGATTCCCGACATCACCGTGGAAGACCTGATGGGCTTCCTGAACGACAGCGTGCGCTCCTATCTGAAGATCCATCCCTGGCAGCCGCCGGAAATTCATCTCGGCGTCGTTGTCGTCCCGATGCGGGCTCGCGGCGCCACGATCGGCACACTCGGCCTGTTCGAGCGCCGAGGGTCGAACCCACTGACCGACAAAGACACCCTCTGGATGCAGTCGATCGCCGATCGAACCGGGCTTGCCGTCGAGAACGCGCAGCTGTACTCGGACGCCGTCAATCGCCTGGAGAGGCTCGCTGCGCTGCAGAGCGTGAGCCTGGCGATCAGCGCCAGCCCCGACCTGAGGCTCACGCTCAAGGTCATCCTCGACCACGTCACCTCCCAGCTCAAGGTGGACGCCGCGGACGTGCTGCTCCTTGACGAGACCGACAACACGCTCACGCTTGCGGCCAGCACCGGCTTCCTGGCCACCGCCGTGCCCGAGTACCGATTGCCTGCAGAGGACGGCGTGCCTGGCCGCTCCGTAACCGGGCGGCGGATCGAAACCGTGACCGCCATGAGCGCCTTCTCCCAGTTCCGCCGGCGATCGCTGTTCGCCCGGGAGGGGTTCAAGGCCTACGGCGCGGTGCCACTCATCAGCCGAGGCAAGCTGCTCGGCGCCCTCGAGGTCTTCCACCGCGCGCCCCTGACCCCAGACCAGGAATGGCTCTCCTTCCTCGACGCCCTCGGCAGTGTCGCGGCCGTGGCGATCGACAGCGCGACGATGCAGGAACGGCTCCGTCACGGCCGGTGGCCCGGCCAGTCTCCCAAGCCCACCAGGATCTCGCCCGAGATGAGCCGTACGGAAACCGAGGTCATGCGTCTGGCGGTGGAGGGCATGACCAACCGCGAGATTGCCGCCAGAGTCCATCTCAGCCAGAACACGATCAAGTTCCACATGCGCCAGATCTTCCAGAAGACCGGCGCCTCCAACCGGACAGAGCTGGCGCACGAGGCGGCGAAGCAAGGCTGGCTTTAATCAGATGGGTTAACAGAACTACCCATATGGGTAGTGAATTGGCCCTACGGAGAGTGAATCGCTAAGCAATCGCTTCTTACGCTCACTCATACAGGAGCGTGGTTGCTTTACATGGACGTTGTTGCCACCTGGGTAAGGGCCTCCGGGACTGAGGAGGCTGTCGGCTGGTCGGGCCGCGGGTTCCTGGCCCTCGGGGTGCTGGCGCTGTCACTTGCGCTCCTGGCTCTGCCCCCGGCCGTGGCCGTCCTTGCTCTCCTGGGCTTGATCTCGTGAACACGCCCGAAGGGATGACGTTGGGCCCGTACAGGGTCATGGAGCGGATCGGTCGCGGCGGGATGGCGTCGGTTTACCGCGCCTATCACACTGCCCTCGACCGCTACGTGGCGATCAAGATCCTCCCCGACTTCTTCGCGGACGAACCGGAATACCGCGAGCGATTTCAGCAGGAGGCGAGGTCGGTCGCCCGGCTCAAACACCCCAACATCCTGGAGATCTTCGACTTCGGCTACGAGGGCGGTCTCGCCTACCTTGTCCTGGAGCTCGTCGAGGGTGGCACGCTCGCGGACCGCGTCGGCAAGCCGATGGAGCTGCAGGAGGTGGTACGCCTGCTCGAGCAGCTCGGCGGCGCCCTCGACCACGCGCATGCCAGCGGCATCCTTCACCGCGACATCAAGCCGTCCAACATCCTGATCCACAAGGACGGGACGCCCGTGCTCGGTGACTTCGGGCTCGCCAAGATGGCCGGCTCCCTCCGGCGCTTGACCGGGTCGGGCACGGTCATGGGGACGCCCGAGTACATGTCTCCAGAGCAGGCGGCGGACGAGCCGCTCACCTCAGCGTCCGACGTCTACTCGCTCGCGATCGTGGCCTACGAGATGCTGACGGGACGCGTGCCCTTCGAGGCTGACACACCGGCCGCAACACTCCTGTCCCATGTCACCAAGCCAATGCCCGCGACGCGCGAGCTGAGGGGCGAGCTCTCCGCGCACGTGGAGGGCGTCTTGCGCAAAGCGCTCGCCAAGAGCTCGCAAGACCGCTTCCAGACCGCCGCCGCATTCGTCGCCGCGCTCAAGCCCGCGGCGTGGCCGAACCGCCGCGGCGATGATCTGTCGGGGCTCATGCCCGCGACGCGACGCGTCAGCCGGCCCGACCGCATCCCCGTCGTTCTGGTGGTGGACGACGGACCGGCGAACCGCGAGCTCATCGAAGCATGCCTCGCGGACGTCGACTGCCAGATCCGCACTGCGGAGGACGGGATCGGCGCGCTGAAGGCCATCCAGACGTGGCATCCCGACCTCGTGCTGCTCGACGTGCAGATGCCCGGCATGGACGGTTACGAGGTCTGCCGGCGAATCAAAGCGACTCCTGGATCCCGGCTGCTGCCCGTGGTGATGATCACCTCCCTCGATGACACGAGCGACCGGATTCGGGCGCTCGAGTCAGGCGCCGACGACTACATGACCAAGCCCGTCGACCGGATCGAGCTGGTGGCGCGCGTGCGCTCGGCGCTGCGGTTGAAGGGCGTGTACGACTCGCTGGACAGCGCCGAGCATGTGATCTTCGCCCTCGCTGCCGCAGTCGAGGCGAAGGACCCGTATACGGAAGCTCACACGCAGCGCGTCGCGGATTCGGCGCGGCGGATCGGAGCGGGCCTCGGCCTTTCCGCCTCCGAGCAGGACGCGCTGTACCGCGGAGGGCTCATCCACGACATCGGCAAGATCGGCATCCCCGACGCGATCCTGCTCAAACCAGGTCCGCTCGACGCCCGCGAGCTCGCGACGATGCGCATGCATCCGGCGATCGGCGAGAACATCGTGGCCCCACTGCGCTCTGGGGCCGCGCTGCTGCCCATCATCCGCCACCACCACGAGCACTACGACGGAACCGGCTATCCGGACCGCCTCGCCGGCACCGACATTCCGCGGCTGGCGCGAATCATCGCCGTGTGCGACGCGTTCGACGCGCTGGTCAGCGACCGCCCATACCGTTCCCGCAGGACGCCCGAAGACGCGCTCGCGACCCTACGCACCGGCGCGAGGCGGCAGTGGGACCCGGAGGTGGTCGACATCTTCGTCAGCGACTTCGGAGCAGTCTCCCGAATGGGTGCGGCCTGAGCTGAGCCGGTGAAGGAGCTGGTTCCCTACCTGCAGGACGCGACTGCCATCGCGTTTGTGGCCCTCGGCGCGTTCACGGCGATCACGTGGCTGCGCAGGCGGGACCGTTCGATGGCCTTCCTCGCCCTGGCGATCATCCTGCTCTCGGCGGTCTCCGGCCTGGGCCGGCTGCAGGCGCACATCTCGATCATGCTGCCGTTCCTCGGCCCGATCGAGCTGCTCGCCTTCATGGGCACCGCCTACGCCCTCCTCCTTTATCGAAACGCTCTCATCCCCCTCCCTCGGCGCTGGCATGCTGCCGCTCTCGTTTCTTTGGTGGCTGCCAGCGTCCTTATCGTCGCCGCGGTGGCGCTTTCACTGAACCGGACTTTGCTCATAGCGATCGCGATTGGACTCGTCCTGGTCTGGTCTGCCTGCGTAGCCGAACCGGCCCTCAGGTTCTGGCTGGCCGCGCGAAGGTTGCCCGCCGTTCAAGCGTGGCGCCTGCGTTCTCTGAGCCTGGGCTTCGGCGGCATCGTTGCCGTCCTGCTGTTCGCCGTCTCGGCCGGGCTGTTGGTCAGGCAACCCGTGATCCAGGTGGTCGTCGAGCTGGTCGTGCTCGCCATCATCCCGCTTCTGTACGCCAGCTTCTCGCCGCCGGCCTGGCTGCGCCGGCAGTGGCGCGCAGAGGAGGAAGAAGGCCTGCGGGGATTCATGGAAGACCTACTGGTCAGCGAAGACCGCGACGCCCTCGCCCATCGCGCCGTGGAGTGGGCGATGCGTCTGGTCGGCGGCGCTTCCGCCGTCCTGTTCGACGCCTCGGGCAAGCCCACCACGAGCCGCGGTCTCGACCCCGCGCAGGTCGCTGCGATCGGCGCTGACGCGGCGGGCCTGGACGAAGGTGTAAACCGAATCGGGCTTGACGGGGTCGAACGAAACGCTCTGTCCGTGCCGGTCAAAGGATTGACAGCCTCGGCGAACCTGGTCGTCCTGGCCGGTCCCTTCACTCCGGATTTCGGAGGCGAGGAAACGACCCGGATGCAGCAGCTGATGAGCGCATTCGTCACTGCGCTGGATCGCCGCCATCTCATCCAGGAGCTCGAGCAGAGCAATGCCGCGCTCATCGAGGCGAACAAGCACAAGAGCGTCTTTCTCGCCAACATGAGCCACGAGCTGCGCACGCCGCTCAACTCGATCATCGGCTTCTCTGAGCTGCTGAGCGACGCGCGAGACGGGCAGTTCGACGACGCGACGCGCAAGCGGTTTGTCGGCCAGATCACGACGAGCGGGAAGCACCTGCTCGGCTTGATCAACGACATCCTCGACCTCTCGAAGGTCGAGGCGGGCCAGATGGAGCTGCGGCTCAACATGATGTCGGTCGCCGAGTCGGTCGACCAGGTCATCAAGACGATCGAACCGCTCGCCGCGAAGAAGAGCATCGCGCTGCAGTCCACTGTCGTCGATGCGGGAGACGTGCTCGCCGATCCCGGCAAGGTGAAGCAGATGCTGCTCAACCTGGCCTCCAACGCCATCAAGTTCACGCCCGACGGCGGCACGGTCACGATCAGCGCCCTGCGCATGAAGGACACGCTCGAGATCTCGGTCGCCGACACCGGAATCGGGATCGCCGAAGCTGACCAGAAGTCGATCTTCCAGGAATTCCATCAGCTCGACCAGGGCCCCGGCCGGAAGCACGAGGGGACGGGCCTCGGTCTTGCCCTGACGAGGCGATTCGCGCGCCTGCACGGAGGCGACATCCGCGTGACGAGCCGCGTCAATAAGGGCAGCGTATTCACATTGAGCCTGCCCATCCGCCGGGCCGGAATTCCCGCCGTCGAACCCCTGGTCCCCCTTGCGAAGAACGGACATGGCTCCGGACCGCTGGTCCTGGTTGTCGAAGACGACCCGGCCGCGGCCGAGCTCCTGACCCGACAGCTCCTCGCCGCGGGTTACCGGACAGAGGTGGCGCGCACGGGAACCGAGGCGCTGGCGCAGGCGCGCCGGCTTCAGCCCGCCGCCATCACGCTCGACATCATCCTGCCCGAGGTCGACGGCTGGGAGGTGATCACGCGCCTCAAGAGTGACGAGAGGACGAGCTCAATACCCATCGTCGTCGTGAGCGTGGTGGACAACCCGGAGCTCGGCCTGGCGCTCGGAGCGATCGATTACCTCGTCAAGCCAATCGAGGCGAACGACCTGATCCAGCGACTCAACCGGTTCAACCTGAAACGAGCGTCGGCCACGGACGCAATCCGCGTGCTCGTCGTCGATGACGAGCCCGCCAACCGCACGTTGCTCACCCGGGCGCTCGAGCCGGCGGGCTTCACGGTCGTCCCTGCCTCGGGCGGCCGGGAGGCGATCGAGCTGGCGAAGTCCATGAAACCGGATCTCGTGCTGCTCGACCTGATGATGCCCGAGGTCACGGGATTCGACGTCGTGGAGGCGCTGCGCGCCGATGAGGCCACCCGCGACACGCCGATCATGATCGTCACCGCGACCAACCTGACCGAGGCGGACAAGCGCCTTCTCAATGGGAGGGTCTCGAAGATCCTCAGCCGCGGTTCGGTCGCAACTACGGACATCGTCGGCCTGCTCAAACGGGTTGTCGCTCATCGCAACGGGCTGACATGACAGGCAAGGGCGTGATCCTCGTGGTCGAAGACAACGAGGCCAACCAGATGCTGGTTCGGGCCGTTCTCGAGCTGGAGGGCTATCGCGTTGAGCTGGCGGGCTCCGCAACCGAGGCGCTCGAACAGCTCAGAGGCTTTCCGCCCGACCTCATCCTGATGGACGTGCAGCTTCCGGGCGAGGACGGGCTCTCGCTCACCCGGCGGCTCAAAGCCAACCCGGCGACCTGCGCCATCCCGATCGTCGCGCTCACCGCCCACGCTATGACGGGTGACCGGGAGCAGGCGTTGAACGCCGGCTGCGCGGGCTACATCTCGAAGCCGATCGACACTCGAACCTTTGGGCTCCAGATCACCCAGTACCTGGTCGACACCCCGAACGATGGCCGGCTGGTGGTCTTGTGAGTGGGCGAATCCTGATCGCGGATGACGATCCCGCGAGCGCCGAGCTCCTAACTTATTTCCTCGAGTCGCAGGGTTTCACCGTGGAGACCGCGCCCGATGGCAACCGTGCTCTGGAGATGGGCACGAGCGGGGAATTTCAGCTTGTGATCCTCGACGTGCATATGCCGATGTATGACGGCGTCGAGGTCCTCGAGTTCCTGCGCAAGCGACATGTGCTGCACCCGATCAAGGTCATCGCCGTCACAGGAGATGTGTCGCAGCACATAAAGCGTGAGCTCGAAGCGGGCGGAATCGACAGCTTCTTGTCGAAGCCGGTGGACCTTCAACTTCTTCGTGATGAAATCAATCGCTTGATGGCGGACTGAGGGGACGGTGACAGCCATCACCCCGGTCGCGGTCGAGGAACCGGCGGTCGGGGTGACGCCGTGGGTCCTGCTGGTCGTTTCGGACGAGGCGCCACGCTGATGCGCCGATTCATGCTTGTCGGACTCGTAGCGGCCGTCCCACTGGCGGCCATCACCTACATCATGGCGACGCAGGCCGGTGGTGGGAGGGCCACGCTGGCCGTCCGCGACGTCGCTCAAGCCGTCTTCGCGTTGGCCGCCCTGGTCAGCTCCTGGGTGCTCGCACGCCGATCCAACCGGCCGACTCGATCAGCGTGGGGCTTGATTGGAGCGTCAGCAGGCATTGCGCTTCTCGGAGAGATCGGTGACCTGGTCTATTCCGTCGCTCTCGGCGTGCCCGTGCCATTTCCATCGACCGCAGACATCGCATTCATCGTCGCGATTCCGGTGGCAATTGCTGGACTGCTCGCGTTTCCTGCCGCAGCCAACCAGTTCGCAACGGGCAGGCGAGCAGCGCTCGACGTTGTCATGGTCGTGCTTTCCCTCGCCTTCATCAGCGGAGCGCTGTCGCTGCCGCAGGCGTACTTGTTTCCAGAGTCCTCGTTTGCCTCGTATTTCCGCGCCGCATTCCCAATCGCTGACGTCGCCATCCTGGCGGTCATCTTCGTCAGTGTTCGACGCAGCCTCTCGACGCAGGGCGGCCGGCTGGTACTTGTTGTTTGCGGGCTCGCTCTAAATGCGTTTTCCGACAGCGCTGCGGCATTCGTCTCGGCGACCACAACCATTCCGGTGCTCAACTCCTTGCTCGGCTCAGGAACCATCTACGGCTACGCGCTGATCGGCCTGGCGCCCTTGTGGCCCGAGCGGTCCGCGGAGGAGCAGGAAGCAGGCATCGCGACCTGGCCTGACCTCATTCCTTACTTCGGCCTTGGCGCGGTTGCCATCACGGCGGTATTGGGCGTTGTCGCGCACCTCCCCATGAGCTCGTACGTCGCCTTACCTGCAGCCGGCCTGCTCGCGGTCCTCGTCGTCAGCCAACTGCTGTCGCACGCGGAAGCACGAGCCTTGCTGAGCCAGAGCAGGCTCGCTGAGGCCCGGATGAGGGAGCGCGAGAGCATGCTCAACAACGTGATCGACCACGCCCCGCAAGGCGTGGCCGCGATCACGCTGGACCGCCGGATCATGAACGCGAATCCCCGCCTGGGTTCGATGCTGTACGCACCCTTGCAGACCCTTGTCGGCGCAACCACGGACAGCTTCCTTCCCGAGCCTTATGTCACTCGCGTCTTCAGGTCCTTCTCGCAAGCAGCAGAGAGTGCCAGCGAGACCTATGAATCGGACTGCCAGGTTCGGCGCGCCGACGGGAGCCAGTTCTGGGTCCACTGGAGCGCAACGCCGATCCGCAAGGCGGACGGCTCAATCGATTACTTCATGGCCACGTTCGAGGACGTCACCGCCAAGCGCGAGGCGGACGAGACGGCGGTGGCCAACCTGGCCCAACTCGAGAAGCTCAGCCGGCTCAAGAGCGAGTTCATCTCCATGGTCAGCCATGAGTTCCGCACCGCGCTCGTCGGCATCCAGGGGTTCAGCGAGCTCATGCGCGAGCAGGAGATGGGTGCGACCGAGATCCAGGCGCTCGCGGGTGAGGTCTACAACGAGGCGCAGCGACTCAACCGGATGATCACCGAGATGCTCGACTTCGACCGGCTCGAGGCGGGCAAGATGCGGCTCGACCTGAAGCCTCTCGACCTCAACAAGCTCGTGCGCGACACCGTCGCGCGCGCGGCGGTTTCCAGCCCGAAGCACGTCCTCATGGCTGACCTCGAACCCGGCCTCCCTGAAGCGCTAGGCGACTCCGACCGCCTCACCCAGGTGCTCACGAACCTGCTGAGCAACGCGATCAAGTACTCACCGAATGGCGGGGAGATCTGCGCGGGGACGCGATTGAACGGCGGCTCGGTGGAAGTCGCCGTCAAGGACCATGGCTCCGGTATTCCGCAGGAGTTCATCAGCCGGCTGTTCGGCCGCTATGAGCGTTACGAGGACAAGCACGCCGGCAAGATCATCGGGACCGGCCTCGGCCTTGCCATCACACGTCAGATCGTCGAGATGCACGGCGGCAGGATTTCGGTGGACAGCGTGGTCGGCAGCGGGTCGGAATTCCGCTTCACCGTGCCGCTCGCGTTCACTGTCGCGGCGGCCGTCACCAGGTCCGCGTGACCTTCTGAATCGCACGCGGGCGGTCGGGGTCGATGCCCCGCGCGACCGCGACCTGGTGCGCCAGAAGCTGTCCGAGCACAGCGAGCGGGATCGGAGTCAGCTCCTCGGGCAGACCGGAAACGTCAAACAGGTGCAGCACGTGACAGCCTTTCGCCTCGAGACGAGCCTTTACCGATTCCAGGTCTGAAGCCACCCGCCCTCTTGCATCCACGATCACCACAGGTAGGCCCGCCTCGACGATCGCGATCGGCCCATGCTCGAAATCCGCAACCGACCAAGCTCGCGCGAGGACGTAGCTCGTTTCGCTCAGCTTCAGCGCTATCTCCTCCGCTGTCGAGAAGTTGAACCCGCGACCCAGCACCACCGCGCGCGGACCCATCAATGGCAGCACCAGCGGTGCGAGGTCGTGCTCTCTCTCGAGCGTGCGCGAGATCGCGTCGGGTACGGATGCGAGCGCCGCGGCAAACGCAGGCTCGGGATTGATCGCCTGCGAGATCAGCGCCAGCGCGAGAAGGCTTGCCGTGTATGTCTTCGATGCCGGCACGCTGAGCTCAGGTCCGGCTTCCATCGACATGACCAGCTCAGCGGCATGTGCGAGCTTGGACGCCCCCTCATTGGTGATCGCAACCGTCAACGACCCCTGCCTTCTGGCCTCCTCGACGACCGCGATGACGTCCGGAGATTCGCCTGACTGGGAGATTCCGATCACGCAAAGGCCGTTCAGTCGAGGCGGACGCGCGTAGTGCGTGAACAGCGACGGTGCCGCGAGCGCGACGAGAGCCTGGTTGCGCACTCCAAAGAGGTACTTCGCGTAAAGCGCGGCATTGTCGGAGCTGCCACGGGCGGCGATGACGAAGCCTCGCTGCGGAGCCGCGCGGACCCTCTCTCCGATCGAGCTTGCAGCAGCAGCTCCCAGCTGCAGCAGCCGCTGGGCAACATGGACCTGTTCAGCGATCTCCTCGCGGAAACGGCTCACCGCCGCAGCAGCTCCTCCGCCAGGAGGAGCGCGCCTTCGACCGGTGGCCGCTCGAGGCGGACGCAGGGCGCGCCGACCTCCTCTCGTACCGCGGCCTCGAGGCGCGGCTGGTTGAGAAGCAGACCGCCCGCGAGCACGACCGGGCCATCGACCGCGAGCGACTGACGCACTTCGCGGACCAGGGTTCCGAGCTGCGCGGCCGCGCGGCTGACTATCTCCTCGGCGCCCGGATCCGAATCCGCGGTGTCGAACACAGCCGATGCAGCGGCCGCCCATTCCATCGGTTCGTGCCGAGAGTGCAGGGCCGCGGTCAGCTGTCTTGGGTCGCGCGCGTCGAAGCGGGAGAGCAGCGCGTCGCCCAGCACGCCCAGCGGAGCGCCGGCGTCGGCGCGGCCGAGCACTTTGCGCGCCGCCTCACGCGTGATCCATGCGCCTCCTCCCTCGTCTCCGATCATCCATCCCCATCCGCCACGCTGGGCTTCGCGGCCGTCCCGCGTGCGGCCGTAGGCCACCGAGCCCGTGCCGGCGACCAGCGCGATGCCTTCCTCCACCCCGGCCGCCGCCAGGACAAGCCTCGCGTCGTGGACCACGCTGAGCCTGCAGTCCGGCAGCAGGCGGCCGAGCAGAAGCTCGAGCCGTGTCCGTCCGGCCGGGATCTCAGCGCCGGCCGCTCCCGCGCAGCATGCGCTGGGCCGGATGCGGCCCAGCTTCGCGAGCAGGTCGGTGAGCCGGGAGTCCACGAGCTGTGGGTCGAGCGTGGCCACGTTGGCTCCGGGTCCCTCGGCGTCAAGGTCGGCGTGCTCGTTGCCGCGGAGCCGGGCGCGGCTCGCGGAGCCACCTATGTCAAGGCCCAACAGTGTTGGGCTCAGGAGGGGCGTTGAAATTTCACGACCCCTCGGATCATCGTCAACCGCACCCGAAGCTGCGCGTCGAGGACGACCAGGTCCGCGCACGAGCCGACGCTGATGCGGCCCAGCCTGCGCTCGCCCAGGACTCGGGCGGGGACCGACGAGGCCAGGCCGATGG
>VBII01000102.1 GCA_005887735.1 Chloroflexota bacterium | reverse complement strand
TCGGGGTCCCCACGAAATCGCAGATTTCGTGGGGTGAGTCGGCGTCGCGGGGGAGGCCGACGCGGTTCACGGTCGCGCTCATGCCGGCACCGCCTCGCGGTCCATCAACGGGCCCGTGATTGCCACGGCCGGGATCGGCTGTCCGTTGTAGTGGCGGATCGAGCGAACGCGCTCGACGAGCTCGGCGGGGAGGGCCAGGCGGACGAGGTCGAACAGCTGGCCGTCCCGGTTCTGCTCGACGACGTACACGCGCTCGTGGCGGGCGACGAAGCGAGCCACCTCGTCGGCCAGGGGCAGCGCCCGGACCCGCAGGTAGTCCAACTTCTTGCCGGCGGCGGCCAGCATCTCACGCGCTTCGATCACGGCCGAGTGGGTGGAGCCGAACGCGATCAGGCCAATGGGCGAGCCGCTCTCTTCGAGCACCGGCGCCGGCAGCGCGTGGCGCGCCGTCTCGAGCTTGTGTGCCAGCCGGTCCATGTTGCGGGCGTACGCGTCGGCGCCTTCCGTGTAGCGAGCCTGCTCGTCGTGCCCCGATCCGCGCGTGAAGTAACCCGCGGCGGGATGGTCGGTGCCGGGCAGCGTCCGGTAGGGCACGCCGTCGCCGTCTACGTCGCGGTAGCGGCCCCAGTCCCCCGCCAGCTTCTCGAGGTCCTGCTTCGAGAGCACCTTGCCGCGGTCGAACTTCTTCTCCGGGTACTTGAACTCGGGCGTCATCCAGAGGTTCATCCCGAGGTCCAGGTCCGAGAGGATGAACACGGGGGTCTGAAAGCGGTCGGCGTGGTCGAAGGCGTCGCGCGCGAACTCGTAGCACTCCTCCACCGTCCCCGGCAGCAGCACGAGGTGCTTGGTGTCGCCGTGGGAGAGCGTGTAGACGAACCCGATGTCCGCCTGCGAGGTGCGCGTGGGCAGCCCGGTCGAAGGGCCGATGCGCTGGATGTCGAAGATGACCACCGGAACCTCGGCGTAATAGGCGAGCCCCGAAAACTCGGCCATGAGCGAGATGCCCGGGCCGGACGTCGACGTCATCGCGCGAGCACCCGCCCAGCCGGCGCCGATCGCCATCCCGACCGCGGCGAGCTCGTCCTCCGCCTGCACGACCGAGATGTGCTTCTCGCTGGTCTTTTCGTCGACCCGAAATCGGTCGGCGTAGGCGATCAGGTACTCACACAGCGAAGACGACGGCGTGATCGGATACCACGCGACCACAGTCACGCCGCCCATCAGCGCGCCCAGCGCGGCCGCCTGGTTTCCCTCGACGAGAACCTTGCCCTCGACCACTCCTGTCATCGGCTCGAGGCGGTAGGGATCTTGCTTCGAGAAGTTGTCCTGCCAGTAGTCGTAGCCGACCTTGATCGCGTCCAGGTTAATCGGGACCGCCTTCGGCTTGGCGAGGAACTGGCGCTTCACGCCATGCTCGACGGCGCCCCACGGAATCCCCAGGAGGCCGGCTACGACGCCGACGTAGATCATGTTGGCCAGCTGCTTGCGCAGGGTGTCGTTCTGGATCTTCGACTTGGCGAGCTTGGAGAACGGGACCGGGTAGTAGGTGACGTCGGAACGCACGTCGGCGGTGGAAAACGCCTCTTCGTGGATGACCACCCCTCCGGGCCGCAGGGATTTCAGGTCCTCACGCCAGGTCGCCACGTTGAACGCGATCAGGATGTCGACCTTGTCCGAGCGCGCCATGTGGCCTTCCGGGGTGATGCGGAGCTGGTACCAGGTCGGCAGGCCCTCGATGTTCGAGGGAAATACGTTCTTCGGGGCCACCGGGATACCCATGTGGAAGATCGCTCTGGTGAGGACCAGGTTGGCGGTCTGGCTGCCGGAACCGTTGACGGTGGCCGCCTGGATGGTGAGGTCGTTGACTATGGGTTCGGTCACTTCGATTTCAGGTATGGCGGATTACGGATTCTACGCGCCTGCAAGGTTGGGCCTGGATTCCTTAGAGTCGTCCAGTCGTGAAGGTGGCCGTCCCCAAGGAGAGTGAGCCGGGAGAGCGCCGCGTCGCCCTGGTTCCCGAGACGGCGAAGATGCTGGTGGCGGCCCGCCTGGAGGTCAGCGTCGAGGCCGGCGCAGGCGCGACGGCATACATCAACGACGACCTTTACGAGAAGGCCGGCGCGCGCGTGGCAAGCCGGGCCGGGACCATGCTCCATGACGCCGATGCGGTGCTGAAGGTGCAGGCCCCGCGCGAGAGCGAGATCTCTCTCCTCAAGAAGGGCGCCGTGCTGATCAGCTTCCTGCAACCCGCCACCCAGGGGGACACCGTCAAGTCCCTGGCCACGCACGGCATCACCGCATTCAGCCTCGAGCTGCTTCCGCGAATCAGCCGCGCCCAGTCGATGGACGCACTTTCGTCGCAGGCGTCGGCGTCCGGATACAAGGCGGTCCTGATGGCCGCGGACCGGATCGGCAAGTTGTTTCCCATGATGATGACCGCGGCCGGAACCGTCGCTCCGACGCGGGTCCTCGTGATGGGGGCCGGGGTTGCCGGCCTGCAGGCGATCGCCACCGCGCGCCGTCTGGGCGCCGTCGTGTCGGCGTATGACGTTCGTCCCGCGGTGAAGGAGGAGGTCCAGTCCCTGGGCGCGACCTTCATCGAGCTGCCGCTCGAGACCCAGGAGGGCGAGGGAGGCTACGCGCGCGAGCAGTCGGAGGAGTTCCTCCGCAAGCAGCGCGAGCTGATCGGCGAGCACATCGCCAGGTCGGACGTCGTGATCACGACCGCTGCGGTACCAGGACGGCGCGCGCCGCTTCTGGTCACAGGTGACATGGTCAAGGGCATGCGGCCGGGCTCGGTGATCGTCGACCTTGCGGCGGACACGGGCGGCAACGTGGAGCTGACCCAGGCCGGCAAGGAGGTCGACGTGGGCGGCGTGACGATCATCGGCACGCGCAACGTCCCGTCCACCATGCCGTTGACCACGAGCCAGCTTTACGCGCGCAACGTGGCCAACCTGCTGCTCCATCTCGTCAAGAACGGCGTGTTCGCGCTCGACCTGCAGGACGACATCACCAAAGGCGCATGCGTGACGCACGGCGGTGAGATCGTCAACGAGCGCGCGAAGCAGATGGTCGCCACGGCGTGAACAATGAGCTGCTAAACGAGCTGACATTTTTCGTGCTCGCGCTCTTCGTGGGCTTCGAGGTCATCTCCAAGGTGCCGACCATCCTTCACACGCCCCTGATGTCGGGCACCAACGCCATCCACGGCATCATCCTGGTCGGCGCGATCCTGATCGCGGCCGGTGCGCACACGCCCGTCGAGACCGCACTTGGCGTGGTCGCCGTGACCCTCGCCACGACCAACGTGGTCGGCGGCTTCGTCGTCAAAATGAACACCCTCATTTCCCTCGCCTACCTGGTTGCCGCGGTGCTGTTCATCCTCGGTCTCAAGCAGCTCAGCTCGCCCAAGGGAGCTCGCAACGGCAACTTCACCGCCGCTGCGGGCATGGTCATCGCGCTGGTCGCGACGATTCCACTTCTCCACTTCACCCGCACAGGTGTGACCATCATCGCGATCGGGGTCGGGATCGGCACCGTCGTCGGCGTCTTCGGCGCGCGGATGGTTCGCATGACCGCGATCCCGCAGATGGTTGCGCTGTTCAACGGAGTCGGGGGAGGCGCGGCCGCGCTCGTGGCCGTGGCGGAGCTGCTGCGCTTCGGCAATCACCCGGCGTTCAGTGAAGCCTTTCCGAGCGTCTTCAGCATCATCATCGGATCGATCTCGTTCGCGGGCAGCATGGTCGCGTTCTCCAAGCTGCAGGAGCTGGTGACGGGCACCCCGATCACCTATCCCGGGCAGCAGGTCGTCAACGGCCTGCTCGCGGCTGCGATCGTCGGCTTCGCGATCGCGGTTTTGGCGGTGGCCTCGATTCCGTTCTCGTTCATCTCGCTGATGGTCCTGGCGCTGATCCTGGGCGTGGCTTTCGTGCTGCCCATCGGCGGAGCGGACATGCCGGTCGTGATCTCGCTGCTCAACGCATGCACCGGCCTTGCAGTGGCGGCAAGCGGTTTCACGCTGAACAACTTCGCGCTCATCGTCGCGGGCACGCTGGTGGGAGCCTCCGGAAGCCTCCTGACCAAGCTCATGAGCGACGCGATGGGCCGCTCGCTGGCAAATGTCTTGTTCGGCGCGTTTGGCCAGGTCCAGAGGGCTGCCTCTGCAGCAGCGGGGGGCCAGGCTCGCAGCGTCAGGTCGGCTTCCGCCGAGGACCTCGGCACGCTGCTGGCCTACTCGCAGCGGGTGATCATCGTCCCCGGCTATGGGCTCGCCGTGGCCCAGGCCCAGCACGCGGCGAGGGAGCTGGCAGACGTGCTGGAGAAGCGCGGGGTGGATGTCGAGTACGCGATCCATCCGGTCGCGGGCCGGATGCCAGGCCACATGAACGTCCTGCTCGCCGAGGCCAATGTCCCCTATGAACAGCTCAAGGAGATGGACCAGGTCAACGATGACTTCAAGAACGCCGACGTCGCCCTGATCGTGGGCGCCAACGACGTGGTCAACCCGGCGGCGCGCAGCACGCCCGGCAGCCCGATCTACGGCATGCCGATCCTCAACGCCGACCAGGCCAAGAACGTGATCTTCATGAAGCGCTCGATGCGCCCT
>VBII01000099.1 GCA_005887735.1 Chloroflexota bacterium | reverse complement strand
AGGGCGAGAGCTGGCAGCCGGATCTCCTGGGGCTGCTGGACGAGATGGCGCAGCTCTACCAATCGGGTCAGGCGGCGGCGGTTCCGTCGCCTTCATAGCATGTAGGGGCCCCCGCGAAGTCACGGCGTAGCCTCTGACTTCGTGGGGAGGAGAATCATCGAAACGCAGATGGACAAGCCTCACTCCGACGGAATAGCCGCGATCTTCGAGGTCGTGCACCGGCTGCGCGCGCCGGGCGGCTGTCCGTGGGACCGCGAGCAGACACACGAATCGCTGCGGCCCTATCTGCTCGAAGAGACGTATGAGCTGCTCGAGGCGATCGACTCACGCGACGACGACAAGATGAAGGAAGAGCTGGGCGATCTCCTGCTTCAGGTTGCGATGCACGCCGAGATCGCAGCCGAGGAAGGGCGCTTCGACGCGGCGAAGGTGTCTGAGGCTGTGGCCGCCAAGATGGTCAAGCGGCACCCGCACGTCTTCGGCGACGTGTCGGTAGCCAACGCCGAAGAGGTGCTGCGCAACTGGGAGCACCAGAAGATGCACGAGTCCCGCAACGCGGGCAGCGAGGAATCGGTCGTCGACCGCGTGCCGGCCAGCTTGCCCGCCCTCGCGTGGGCCCTTGGCCTGCAGAAGCGGGCGGCACGGGTCGGGTTTGATTTCGCGTCGCCGGCGGCCGCGGCCGAGTCGGTCGCGGAAGAAGTGCGGGAGCTGGCCGAGGTCACCGACCGGGAGCGCGCGTTCGACGAGCTCGGCGATCTCCTGTTCGCAATCGTCTCCCTGGCGCGAAGCCTGAAGGTGAATCCGGAAGACGCTCTTCGAGTCGCGGGGCAGAGATTTCGCAAGCGCTTCGCTGCGACCGAAGCCTCGCTGCGCAGCGAGGGCAAGACCTTCACCGACGTGGATGAGGAGGAGAAGCTTCGGCGTTGGGAGGACTCCCAGCCCCATCCCCCGGCTGGGCCGGGTACTTCCCCATAAATGGGGAAGATATTTGCGTCGGGAGGACTCCCAGCCCCATCCCCCGGCTTCGCCGGGTACTTCCCCATGAATGGGGAAGAGGAAGACCGTTTGATATAGTCGGCACCTCTTCCTCGTTTTTGAAAACGTCGCAGCATGAGACACAGCAGAGCATTGACAGTCGCGGGAAGTGTGCGCACCAGGTCGTTTGGGCTGCGCAGGATGACGCTGCTCATCGCCGCCGGCATCGTGTTGGTGTGGGTAGGCATCGCCTTCGCGCAGGAGGCCTATCTGAGTCACCGCCTGAGCCAGCAGGTGTCCGACCTCCGCCGCCACAACGCGCAGATCTCAGCGCAGAACGCCGGGTACCAGACGCCAAACCGAATGAGAAGACGTACCTGGTGACCACGCCCGCAAGCCCGTCGCCGGCGGCTTCTGCTCGCCCTTCACCCCAGCTGCTGCCCTCCAGGGGAGAGGGAATAGGCGGGGGTATAATTCAAATCGCGGAGTGGAGCAGCGGCAGCTCGTCGGGCTCATAACCCGAAGGTCCTTGGTTCGAATCCAAGCTCCGCAACCATCCTGATCTCCAGCTCCCCAGCTCACTCGTGCCTGAGGCTATGAACAAGAGAAAGCGCGTCGCCATCGACAAGCACCGGAAGAAGAAAAAGAAGCTGAAGGCGCGGGCGCAAGCGTCTCGTTAAGCTCCGTACGGGCGGTGCCGTAGCTCAGGTGGTAGAGCGCGCGACTCATAATCGCGTTGTCGGTGGTTCGAGTCCACCCGGCACCACCATGGCTGCGCCCAGCTCCCATTCCGCATCTTTGACGCCAGACATGCGTATCGAAGCCATCGCAAACGCACGCCTGGCGTCAGGCGTGCGGAATCGAGTGGTGGTCGCGGTTTCGGGCGGCCCTGACTCCACCGCGCTGCTCATCGCTCTGCACGAGTCCGGGCACGACCTGGTGGCGGCGCACTATGACCACGCATTGCGCGAAGGCTCTGATGCGGTGGCGCGCCAGGTGGCCGCGCTTTGCGAGCGCCTTGGCGTCCGGCTCATCGCCGAGCGCCGGAGCGAACCGCTGGCCAAAGGTTCGCTGCAGGCTGCGGCCCGCGCGCTCCGTTACGCGTTCCTCGATCGGGCCCGAGCCGAGTCCGGCGCGGATGTGGTCGCCCTGGCCCACACCGCGGACGACCTGGTCGAGGGCGTCGTCCTTCATCTATTGCGCGGATGCGGGCTCGCGGGTTTTCGGGGCATGCCGGCGCAGCGCGGCCATTACGTGCGTCCTTTCCTCAACGTTTGGAAGAGCGACGTGCGCGAGTTCCTGAAAGTGCGCCGGGTCGTGCCTCATGAAGACCCCGCGAACCTGGACACCCGCTTTGCGCGCGTGCATGCGCGACTGCAGATCCTGCAGGCCCTCGAGCGCGACCGGCCTGGCATCAAGACACGTTTCCATGCGGCCGCCCTGGCCGCGGCGGGATGGCAAGAAGCTGCTGAGCAGGCCGCCTCGGGGCCTCTCAGCCGGAAGCGGCTGCGCAGCATGCAGGAGCCTGCCGCCGTCGAAGCCCTGAAGCTGCTCTACACCGGGGCCGGCGGCGCCACGCCCGGGCTTTCCCGGACCCACCTCGAAGCGATGTTGAGAATGGTCGCGCCCGGTCGGGGCGGCCGAGGCGTCGATCTTCCGGGCGGCCTGCGTTTCCGTATTGTGGGGGACCACATGGAAGTCGTCGCCTCCCAGCGCCCTGCGGTTCGCCTGCCTCATCTCGAGGTCAGGGGCTGCCCCGGCTGCGACGACGGCCAGGCCGCCCACCTTCGGGCGGGCCTTCAGCTGCGGGTCGGATTCCGGCGGCCCGGCCTTCGACTTCGGCCGGCCGGCGGTCGCGGCTCGCGCAAGCTCCAGGACATCTTTGTCGACGCGCGCGTGCCGCGCGAGGAGCGCGATGGCTGGCCGCTTGTCTTCGCCGGCGAGAAGCTCGCGTGGGTCCCCGGTCTCGCCGTCGACGCCGACCTGGCGCCGATTCCCGGTCAGAAGGTGCTGCATGTGGCCATCGCACCTATGCCGGCTCGCCTGGGCCACAAAGTTGTTAGGCTAGAAACTCCAAAAGCTCTCGAGGAGATCTGAGTTGAGTCGCTTTCCCCGCTCCAGCCTCTTTTATTTCGCATTGGTCGTGGTACTCGGCCTGATCTTCTGGTTCACCTGGAGCTCGCTTCAGAGCCAGAACCAGGGCGACTGGGACTACTCGACGATGCTCAGCAAGGCCGCCGACCACCAGGTCACAGCGGTCGAGATCAACGGCACCGACGGCATCGCCACCAGCACGGACGGCAAGAAGCACAACGTCGTCCTTCCGGATTGCTCGGGCCAATGCCAGTTCGTGACCGATCTCCAGAACGCAGGGGTCGACGTGAAGTACGACAAGAGCCAGACCGGCAGCTACCTGATCAGCGTGCTGCTGCCGAACATCATCCTCGTGATCCTGATCGCCGCTTTCATGTGGTGGGTGCTCCGCCAGACGCAGAGCGGCAACAACCAGGCCATCTCCTTCGGACGATCACGCGCGCGGCTGATCGCCGGCGACAAACCCGCCATCACGTTCGCCGACGTAGCGGGGGTGGATGAGGCGAAACAGGAGCTCAGTGAAATCGTCGAGTTCCTCAAGTACCCCGAGAAGTTCGTCGCGTTGGGCGCGCGCATTCCCAAGGGAGTGCTGCTCGTGGGTCCTCCGGGAACCGGCAAGACCCTGCTCAGCAAGGCCGTCGCCGGCGAAGCCGGGGTGCCTTTCTTCTCCATCTCCGGGTCTGAGTTCGTCGAGATGTTCGTCGGTGTGGGCGCGAGTCGCGTCCGCGACCTGTTCGACCAGGCCAAGAAGAACTCGCCCTGCATCGTGTTCGTGGATGAGATCGACGCGGTCGGCCGCCAGCGTGGCGCCGGGCTCGGCGGCGGTCATGACGAGCGCGAGCAGACCCTCAACCAGCTGCTGGTCGAGATGGATGGATTCGACACCAACACGCACGTCATCGTCATCGCGGCCACCAACCGGCCCGACGTGCTCGACCCCGCGCTTCTGCGCCCGGGCCGTTTCGACCGCCACGTCACCCTCGACCGGCCGGACATCAAGGGCCGCCGGCAGATCCTCGACGTGCACGCCCGAAACAAGCCGCTCGACTCGACGGTCGACCTCGACGTGCTCGCCCGCCAGACGCCAGGCTTCAGCGGCGCCGACCTGGCCAACCTGATCAACGAGGCCGCCATCCTCGCCGCCCGTGCCAACCAGAAGGTGATCGGCATGGTCGAGCTCGAGGAGGCGATCGCGCGTGTCATCGCCGGTCCCGAGCGGAAGAGCCGCCGCATCTCCGACCGCGAGAAAGAGGTCATCGCCTACCACGAGACCGGCCACGCGCTGGTCATGAAGGCGCTGCCGCACACCGACCCCGTGCACAAGGTCTCGATCATCTCCCGCGGGATGGCGCTCGGCTGGACGCTGAGCCTGCCCGAGGAGGACAAGTACCTCGTCTCGCGCGACGAGCTCTACGACCAGATCGCGGGCATCATGGGCGGCCGCGTCGCGGAGGAGATCGTCTTCAACGACATCACCTCCGGCGCCGAAAACGACATCCAGCGAGCGACCCAGCTGGCCCGCCGCATGGTGACGCAGTGGGGCATGTCGGAAAAGCTGGGCACTGTGACGATGGGCCACAAGGAAGAGCTCGTGTTCCTCGGCCGCGACCTCGGCGAGCAGCGGAACTACTCCGAAGAGGTGGCCGCGATCATCGACGAGGAGATCCGCAGCATCGTCGACCACGGCTATCAGACCGCGAAGGGCATCCTCACCAAGCAGCGCGGAAAGATGGACGCGGTCGTCGAGAGGTTGAAGGTCGTCGAGACGATCGACGGCAAGGAGCTCGACGAGATCATCAACGGCGAAGAGCCGCAGCAGCGGCCGGCCGCTGCCAGCTCGTCAGCTTCGTAGATTCCACTCGGCGAGTGGGGATGGGTTGTTCGTAACTCCCCACCCCAGTCCCCTCCCCGGCTAGCGGGGAGGGGTTGCATTGTTGCCACAACCAACTCTCACGGTCGCCGGCCGAGGGAATCTCGGCCGCAGCCTGGCCCGCGCGCTACATGCGCGTCTCGTGCCCGCGCGAACCGGTTTTCGACTGCCGCGCCAAGGCTTGCTGTTCCTTGCCGTCCCCGATGGAGCTGTCAGCGAGATGGCGAGTCGGATTGCTCGCATGAAGCCGCCGGCGGAGCTTGGCGTCGTGCACGTGAGCGGTGCGCTGGGACTTGACGCGCTCAGCGCCCTCGAGGGCAACCCTCGCGGTTCGTTTCATCCGCTGCAGTCCTTTCCGATGCCGCGCGACCCGTCAGCTTTTCGCTGGATCACAGTCGCGGTCGATGCAACCACTCCAACTTTGATGCGGCAGCTGCGTTCCCTCGGCCGCGCGATCGGCGCCAAACCCAAGCACGTCGCCGACGAGGATCGCGTCCTGTACCACGCGGCGGCGGTTTACGCGTCGAACTTCGTCGACGTGGTGGTCGCGGAGGCCGTGCGCCTCCTGGGGGAGATCGGGTGGACGGAGCGAGAGGCCACGGGCGCGCTGATGCCGCTGGTGGAGGGGGCGGTGTCGAACATCCGCCGGCGAGGGGTGGTGGGGGCGCTGACCGGGCCGATCCGGCGGGGGGATACCGAGACCGTGCGGCGACACCTCGAGGCGTTGAAGAAGGTTCGGTTCAGCCCCTCCGGCGCTTCGCGCCACCTCCCCATGAATGGGGAGGAGACACCTCCCCATAAATGGGGAGGAGCCAGTCTTTATCGTATGCTCGCCCTGGTTGCGCTCGGGATCGCGCTGGAGGCGGGACTCGATCCCACGGCGGCCGAGCGGACCAGAAGGGCGCTGACCCGGCATGTGGCAGCGACCCGAAGGAGAGGTGGCGAATGACCACTGTGCTGGACGTCCAGCGATTCAAGGACGAGGGCCGGCGTTTTGCCGTGCTCACCGCGTACGACTTCCTGAGCGCGAAGATCCTGGACGAGGCCGGAATTCCGGTTCTCCTGGTCGGTGACAGCCTCGGGATGGTCGTGCTGGGGCACCCGACAACCCTGCCGGTCACGCTCGAAGACATGCTTCACCACGCCAAGGCGGTCGCCCGCGGCGCCCACCAGGCTCTCCTGGTCGGCGACATGCCGTTCATGTCCTATCACGCGTCTGCGGAGCAGGCGATCACCAGCGCCGGACGGTTCGTCCAGGAGGCCGGCATGCACGCGGTCAAGCTCGAGGGCGGGGGCAGGGTGATC
>VBII01000098.1 GCA_005887735.1 Chloroflexota bacterium | reverse complement strand
CGATCGTGCCCCCCGACTCGTCGCGGGCTGACGTGGCGCCCTCCCACGAGGCCGGATTGCCGATCCGGATCGCCGACGCAACCGTCTTTGGATTCGGAACGGGCGAACCGTTGACGATCGGCGCCGCGCCCTCCGCCTGAGCGCCCACCATTCGCGGCAGTCGCGTCGCGCGTCCCGCCGCGTGGTATTCGCGAAACCCCTTCCAGTAAGCAGTGATGTTCCCCGCGTTGCCGACGGGGAGAAACAGATAATCGGGCGCGTCGCCAAGGTCGTCCACGATCTCGAACGCAGCGGTCTTCTGCCCTTCGATGCGATGCGGGTTGACCGAGTTCATGAGCGCGACGGGGTAGTGGCTGGTGACGTCGCGAACGGTCTCCAGTGCCACATCGAAAGTGCCTTTCAATGCAACGACTTTGGCTCCGTACATCAAAGCTTGGGACAGCTTGTTCAAGGCGATTTCGCCGGAAGGCACGACGACGATCGCGCGGGCCCCGGTCCGCGCCGCGTAGGCGGCCATCGAGGCCGAGGTGTTGCCGGTGGAGGCGCATATGAAGACGCGGCTGCCCGCCTCGAGCGCCTTCGCCACGGCCACGACCATGCCGCGGTCCTTGAACGAACCGGTCGGGTTGAGCCCCTCGTGCTTGAAGTAAAGGTGTCGCAAGCCGAGGGCGCGGCCGATGTTGCGGCTTGCCACGAGCGGTGTCGAGCCCTCGTTGAGATCGACCTCCGGAGTGGCGGGCCCGACCGGCAGGTGCTCGCTGTAGCGAGCGATCACCCCCATCGTGCACTCCTTAAAAGACGCGCAGGAAAGAGGAGACGGCGTGCACCGGCTCGAGCTGCGCCATCCGCTCGCGAGCCTTCTGCAGGCTGGAGTCAAGGGACGGATGCGTCGTCACCACGAGCTCGGCCGTGTGGTCGTGCGACCACGCGTCCTTCTGTATGAAGCTCGAGATGCTGACGCCTTCCTCGGCGAAGACCTGCCCGATCGCGGCCAGCACGCCCGCCCGGTCGTCGACCCGGATGCGGTAGTAGGCACGCGTTTTCACCTCGCCGATCGGAATCACTCCGATGCGGTCGTCGAAGCTGAACGAGGGCCGGCTCACCGACCACCGCCGAAGCTGTGGGCCTGCCTCCGGCACCCTGGCCGACGAGAAGCACCTGCCCCACCAGGTCGCCCTCGACGAACACGGCGTTTTCCGCGCCTTCGACGCGGGCGAGCGGATGATCGAGCGGGATCATCGCCGGGTGGACCCGAGCTTCGACCCGACCCGGGTGACGCTGGGTGTGCGCGATGAGCTTGATCGCGTAGCCGAGCTCGCGCGCGTATCGGAAGTCGACCGGCTCGATGCCGTCGATTCCCTCGCGGTAGATCTCGCCCGGCCGCACCTTGATCTCGTAAGCGATCGACGCGAGGATGGCCAGCTTGTAGGTGGCGTCGAAGCCGCCGATGTCGTCGGTGGGATCGGCCTCGGCGTAGCCCGCCTCCTGCTGCCCAGTCGAAGCCATGCGGCCGAGCACGTAATTCGTGGTGCCGTTGATGACCGCGGACACGCGCTCGATCCGGTTGGCCTGGAGGTCGGTCCGGAACGCGCTGATGAGCGGAATGCCGCCGCCTACCGCGGCCTCGAAGTAAACGTCGACGTTTTTCTCCGCCGCCTGGTCGAGCAGCTCCGGACCGTGCTTGGCCATCACGACCTTGTTGGCGGTGATCACGTGCTTGCCGGACTGGATCGCCTGCTCGATGTAGGACCGCATCGGCTCGTCGCCACCCGCCACCTCGATCAGCACCTCGACCGTGGGGTCGTCGAGGATCTGCGATGCGTCGGTGGTCAGGAGGCCGGGTGAGATCTCGATCGGACGCCGCTTGGCCAGGTCGCGCACTAGCACGCGCTTGAGGCAGAGCTCGACGCCGGCCCGCCGGGAGAGCTGCGGGCCCCAGGACAGCATGCGGTCGGCGACCTGGGAGCCGACCGTGCCGAGGCCGATCAGGCCGACGTTGAGGGGGCGGCTCGCCATAGGCGGCTATTCTCCCTGCGATGGCCCTGATCCTGCGCGAGAGCGACGTTCAAGACCTGATCGAGATGGACGAGGTCGTCGCGGCGGTTGAGTCGGCGATGCGGGAGCTGGGCGAGGGCGAGGCGCACAACGAGCCGCGCCGGCGGGCGTTTGCCCCCGGTGGGCTCCTGAATGTGATGTTCGCCTCCTACCCGGGAGGGAAGTGCACCGGCCTCAAGGCCTACACCGTCTCCGACGGGCGGGTTCGGTTCATGGTCGTGGTGTTCGGCATGGACGGTGCGCTCGAGGCGCTGATCGAGTCCGACTTCATGGGCGCATACCGCACCGGCGCGGCGACCGCGGTGATGGTCAAGGCATTAGGGCTGGCTGGTCCGGCCACCGTCGCGTTGATCGGCACCGGGTGGCAGGCCGCCACCCAGTCGCTCGCCCTGTCGCGCGTGATCGAGCTGAAAGAGCTGCGCGTGTTCAGCCGCAATGCGGAGAAGCGGGCGGCGTTCGCGGCGGAGCAGGAGGAGCAGCTCGGCGTCCACACTCTCGATTCGCCATCCGCCGAGGCAGCGGTGAGGGGTGCGGACATCGTGGTCACGGTCACCACCAGCCATACCCCGGTGATCGAGGCGGCCTGGGTCGAGCCACACGCGGTGATCGCAGCCATCGGCTCCAACTTCCGCAACCGGGCCGAGGTCACACCTGAGCTGGTGGAGCGGGCGCAGACGGTCGTGGTCGACCAGCTGGGCGCCGCGCAGCTCGAGAGCGGAGACCTCATCCAGGCCCATGAAGCGGGGAAGTTCGACTGGAGCCAGGCGGTCGAGCTCGGGGCAGTCGTCACCGGAAGGTGGGAACGTCCCGACCGGCCGGGGATCACGCTGTTCGAGTCGCATGGCCTGGCCCTGTGGGACCTGGCCGCCGCATCAGTGGTCCTGGCGGCGGCCCGCAAGCGCGGCGGCTACGAGGAGATCGATTTCCTCGGTTAGTGCAGGTGGCTGTTGATCGGCTGGGCAAAAGCCCCGATCTGCAGCCACGAACCGACGAGAAAAGCGGTGAAGAGAATCACCACGAGCGCCGCGCTGGCGGTGGTGTAGACGACCCACGGCGACGGCCCGGCGGCGGCAAGACGGATCATCAAATCCGACCAGTCCGGGCCACGCCGGGATGTCCAGGTTTCAACCTCAGCCCGGATCATCCGGCTTACGTCTGTTTCGGAGGGCGTGGTCTGCCCCCCCCGAGTGGCTTTATCTTCCACGTAGGGCACCTTCACTACTCGAACGCTCGGTCTCGCGATGCTGGTCGCTGCCCATGGTTTTTCTCATGATCGCCACCGCCTTGGCGATCCTGGACGCCACTGTACCGGCCGGGACGCCGAGCACCTCGGCGATCTCCTCGCGCGTCAATCCCTCGTAGTAGTGAAGGACGACTGCGGCCCTGAGCTTGGGGCTGAGCGCGGCCATCGCCTTCCCCACCACGTCGCGGGCTTCCGCCCGGTCGTAGTCGCGCCGGTCGGGGGCCATGTACAGGCGCGCGGGGAGGAAGCGGGCGAGCTTCTGCCGACGGAGGTGGGAGATCGCGAGGTTGATGCCGATCCTGCGCAGCCACGCGCCGGGAGGGGCGGTCGGCGTGTAGCGGTTGCGCGCCCGGTAGGCGCGGACGAATGTTTCCTGGGTCAGGTCTTCCGCCGCGGCCGAATCGAGGACGACGGCCCGGATCGACCGGAAGACGGAATGGAACTCCTGGTCGTAGAGCTGGCGGAACTGGGTCTTGGGATCTAGGGGCTCGCCCTCGGGCACGCGCTTAGTTTGACGGGAGCCGCCCGCTGCTAGACCCTGCAAATGGCTCAGGTCCTTCCTCTCATCACCGTCCCGACGATCAGGCGCTGGGCGCCGCCGCAGCGGACGTCGCTTCGTCCAGGGACCTTGCCACGATCGATCGCCTCGAATTCCGCACGTCTGGCGTCAGGCGTGCGCTTGAAGTGGCCACGATTCGCACGTTTGGCGTCACGCATCACATACAGACCTGTCCCGCCAATCACGACTCCAAGCAGAGCAAATCCGAAGGCGCTGAGGCGCCGCACTTTCGGGTCGGCCGAGTCGGGCATCTTGGTGCGGTGCCAGCGAGCGTTCTCCAGGGCGAACCGGTTCCTGTCGAGGATCAGCCAGGCACCCAGCGCGATCAGGCCGCCAGCAAGCACATAGGCCATCGAGAACAGTTTGGCTAAAGCGTTCCCCATATCGACGGGTCGCTCAGAACAGTGGTGAATGCCACCTGCTGCAGCTGCGCCGCGGATTTCACATCCAACCCCGCGTCATACGGAAGGCCAACCGGGCTTTGCCCGAAGATCCTCGCGTAGAAGACACAGGCGGCCAGATATGTTCCGGCGATACTCGGATGGCTTCCATCGTCCTGCCACAGATCTGGATCCAGCGACTCTGTAACACGCGCCATCCATGCGTACCCGACGGGAGCGAGAGCCGCCTGCAGCTCGCGGGCGATCAGTGAATAGCCGTCGTCGATCGACGACTGCATGCTGGCGTAGTCAGGCATTCGATATTCGGGCCACCCTCCCTGTCGAGCCCACGTGACGAAAAAGATTGGTTTTGCGTTGGCTGCCCGAATCATCCCCACGAGGTCGCGAGCGGCTGGATACATCTGCGCCTGCCGGAACGACTCGACTGACGGGATCTGGCTCTGTTCCTGGAGCACGGCGAAGTCCCACGGCTTGGAGGCAAGCTCCGTCGGCGTGTCCTGTGACAGGTCGTGGTCTGAAAGGCCCCAGCCACCCGGAGCCTGCATCGCGGTCTCCACGCGGTGGCCACCAGACCACGCAAGATTGGCGAACATCACGGGAAGGTCATTGACCGATGTGTAGCTGTTGCCGAGAAAAAGAATCCTTGTGCAGTCGGCGGCGCGCTGCAAAGTGACGCATCCGGGATTGTCGGAGCTGTGCGCAAGCAAACGAACTGCACCGACGCCTGCAGCGGCGACGAGGACCAGCGCGGACAGCGCCACAGCGACCCTGAGCCGTCTGCGTCGCTTCTGGCTCTCAGCCACGGCGAAACTCTAGGCGGGACTGCCCCGGTTTCATCCATTGATGAGCCCTTGGCCATCGACCTCGCCAAGGATGGTTTTCCAGATTCTAGGCGGCGGTTCGCGCTACCCCTGTGGGATGACCGTTAGCGTCTGGGTCGGGAACACGGACGTGTCGCCCGCATTCGCGAAACCGGGCACCGTCTGCGTGAAGTACCAGCTCACGGTGAACGTGTGCTGGCCGGGCGTCAGCGGCTGGCTGAGGCCGCGCCAATCGACGAACCAGACGTCAGGGTTCCCGTTGCTCCCGGGATGAAGCTCACACGGGATCGTGTCGACCGCGAGCGACTGGCCGTCGATCGTGATCGTCGCGACAATCGCTGCCTGGAGCTCCTCGCACAGCGTTTTTGCCGCGTCGGGATTGGCTGGATCAACTTGCTCTGCGTCACCGAGGCGAACGACGACCCATTCGCCCGTGGAGGCCTGCCAGCCGGGCCGAATCGGCGTGACCCAGCAGATGTGCGCGCCAGGGGTGTCGGGCGCGCCGGCGATGCAGCTCGGAAGAGATGGCCCAAGCGGTACCAGGTCGCTGGGCGGTGCAGCCAACGCGCTCGGGGGGGCCGCGATCAGTGCAAGCATGGCGACAAGCCCTGCAACGATCGGTGAGAGCCGAGGTGACCGCATTCCTGGACCTCCTTCTCCCTGACGCCGCTGAGACAGCTTCGGCTGCCAGCCGGTCATGATCGTAGACCTTGCGTCGCCGCAGCGATGTGCAGGTTTGGCTACAGGCGTTCGTTTCGTGTGGTTGAAATTCGAAGGATGGTGGG
>VBII01000097.1 GCA_005887735.1 Chloroflexota bacterium | reverse complement strand
TCGCGGGGGCGCCGGCCGCAGCCGCCGTGCGTGCGATCGCGCCGACGTTGCCTGGGTCCTGCACGCCGTCGAGCACGATGAGCGGCCAGCCGGCCTCTCTCGCCGCGCTGATCGCCTCCGCCGGCGTGGCTTCGTTGACGCGCGCGATCGCGATGGCGCCCTGCGGTGTGACGGTCTGGGTCGCAGCACGAAACGCGGCTGGCGTCAGCGTGACTCGCGATTCCGTGTGAAACGGGAGCTTGTCGCCTTCACGCACGGCGATCACCTCGAAAGCGAGCCCGGCCGCCTTGGCCTCCGCGAGCACGCGCGGACCTTCCAGGAGGACAAAACCTGGCTCGCGCCGGTGGGCGAGGCGCCGCAAGCGGCGGACGACCTCGTTGTCCGGGCTCGAGATTATCTGCTGGTCAGAGGTTGTTCTTCGCAACCTCCACCAGCCGGGCAAAGGAACCGCTGTCGCGCACGGCCAGGTCAGCCAGCATCTTGCGGTCGATCTCCACTCCGGCCTGGCGAAGGCCGTGCATCAGCTTGTTGTAGGGCAGCCCCGACTGCCTCGAGGCGGCATTGATCCGAGCGATCCAGAGCCGGCGCATCTCGCGCTTCCGCCGGCGTCGGTCACGGAACGCGTAGGCAAGCGCATGCAGCACCGCTTCATTGGCGGGCCGGAAGAGCAGCTTCTTGGAGAGTCGAAAGCCTTTGGCGCGATCGAGGATCGCCTTGTGGCGTCGATGCGCGGGAACGCCGCGTTTGACCCTGGCCATGGCTCAGATGCCCAGGGCCCGGCGCACCGTCTTGCGGTCCGCCTTCGAGACAGGCTGCTTGTTCTCGTAGGTGCGCTTGCGCTTCTTCGACTTGTGCTCGAGGAGGTGGCTCTTCCACGCCGCGGCGCGCATGAGCTTGCCGTTCTTCGTCACGCGGACGCGCTTGGCGATGCCCTTTTGGGTCTTGAGCTTAGGCACTGGTGGCTGCCTGCTCCTTGGCCGCGCCCTGGCGGCTCGGCGCCAGGATCATGAACAGGTTCTTGCCCTCGAGAAGAGGCTGGCGTTCGATGACGGCGAACTGCTTGGCATCATCTGCCACGCGCTCGAGGATCCTTCTCCCGATCTCCTGGTGGACCATCTCGCGGCCCCTGAACATGATCGTCACCTTCACCTTCTCTCCTGCTTCGAGGAACTGACGCAAACCCTTGAACTTGGTCTGGAAATCGTGCTCGGCGACCTTCGGCCGCAGCTTCATCTCCTTGAGCTTGGTGACGTTCTGCTTGCGACGCTGGTCCTTCTCGCGCTTGACGGTCTCGAACTTGTAACGTCCATAGTCCATCAGGCGGCAGACAGGCGGGCTCGCTTGCGGCGCCACCTCGACGAGGTCGAGCCCCTTCTCGTTAGCGATGCGAAGCGCGGCATCCACTGACAGCACGCCTAGCTGATTGTTCTGGTCATCGATCAGCCGCACTTCGGAGCTGCGGATCTGATCGTTGATCCTTAGCTCTTTAAACGGTATGGGACGCTACCTCGGCCAAATTCAGGGTTGCTCTATTCCTCCATCCAAAAAACAAAACGGACAGCACCAGCCATCCGTTTTGGAACCCGATCAGGCTGTCGCCCTTGGGGTGAGGGCTGGTGCCCTGCTTCAGAGCGTGGATGGTACCGGAAACGTAACCCAGTGCGCAGAATGGCGTTGCTCTCGCTGATGGGAACGCTGCCGCACGTCTCAGCACCCAGGAAGGTGGCCGCATTGCTGGCCCTGGTCGCGGCGACGGCCGCATGCGGCGGCGGGAGCCCCAACATCGTGGCCGGCCACTCACCCTCCCAGGGTTCGCCTCAGGCGTCCTCCACCCCATCCTCTCTCCCGTCCAGTGCCGCAAGCCCGACCCAGGGGCCGCAGCCTGTGAATGGCGCGTTCGCCGTTCTGGTGAGCAGCCAGGCCGCGACCAGCTACTCGGTGAGCGTGATCGGCGTGGACGGCAAGGTGGTGGCGTCGGCCCAGGCCGGCACCCCGTCCCAGGTCAGCTGCGCCAACGCCGCCGCAGCCCTGGTTCCGCTTCCCGTGAGCACGAGCAGCTCGCGCGTCTATTTCATGGATGCGCAGGGCGTGGTGCGATTTCTGGGCCCAGGCGGGGACACGGGTCGCGCCACCACCGTACCCGCAGGAACCGCATCGCGGCGAAGCATGTTCGCCGTCAGCCCTGACGACCAGCGCATCGCCGTGATAGTCGACGATTTCACCGCCGCGGGCGCCTCAACCAGGCTCTACGTCGAAGACCTCACCGCGGGTGGCAATCACGTCGACCTCTTCAGCGAGACCGGCGCGTTCACGCTGTGGCCGATCGGCTGGCACGGTTCGAACAATCTGGTCGTGGCCAAAGTTGCGTCGTGCACCCAGGGCGGTGGGGCCTTCTGCTGCGGTCCGCTTGAGCTCCACGTGATCGACCCGGCGACCGCGACGCGCCGGTTCACCCTGGGCAACAGCTCCAGCTGCGTGATCGCCGGTTCGCCTTCACCCGCCGGAGTGGTTTGCGAGAACACCTCCAATTTCACCTCCGCAACGGTGCTCAACTGGACCGCGGGGACAGTCCGCACCCTCGCCCTCAACGGACCATCTCTCGCCTACGTCTCACCGAGTGGAGGCATGGTCGCCATGGTCGATAACACGGGCACTTCATTCACCGTGGGTGCGGCGTCCATCAACGGCCTGTTCGCATGCACATGGATCGACGACACGCACGTCCTGTCGGGTGGCGATTCCCAGCACCAACCACGTGTCGCAGAGATCACCGCGGGCGCAATGGTCCCCGTCGCGGCGCAAGGCGATTGCGGAGGCCGCATTCCGGGAGGCCTCTAGCGTTGCTGACCGTTCCGCGTCGCTGACGCCAGGCGTGCCAAATGCGACCCGTCGAAGCGCACCGCCGGCGTCAGGCGTGCGGAATACCTAGCGGCGGCGCTCGGCGATCTCGGCCGTGATCATCTCCACGAACGACTCGAGCGACATGTCGACCTTCTCGCTGGCTCGGTTCTGCACGTTGACGTGTCCCGATTCGACCTCTTTCGCGCCCACGACGACGAGGTACGGCACCTTCTTCAGCTTGGCGTCGCGGACCTTGCGGTCGAGGCGCTCGGAGCGCTGGTCGACCTCGACGCGGACCCGCGCCGCTCGGAGCCGAGCCCCGACGTTGCGAGCGTACTCGTTGAACTCGTCCTTGACGGTTGCAACGACGACCTGCGTCGGATGCAGCCACGTCGGGAACGCGCCGGCATACCGCTCGATCAGATAGCTGAACAATCGCTCCATCGCTCCGGCGGCGCCCCGATGCACCATCACCGGTCGCTTGCGCGTGCCGTCCTCCGCGACGTATTCGAGGTCGAAGCGCTCCGGCAGCTGGAAGTCGACCTGGACCGTCGAGTTCGTGAACTCGCGCCGGTGGGCGTCGCGGACCTGGAAGTCGATCTTCGGCCCGTAGAAGGCAGCCTCCCCGACACCTGTCTGGTACTGCTGGCCCATCGATTCCAGCGCCTCGGCGAGGTTGGCCTGCGCCACCTGCCACTGCTCCTCGTTCCCGAGCCACTTCTCCTTCACGTTGTCGCGTGTGGAGAGCTGGTACCAGAACTCATCGATGCCAAGAACCTTCGAGAAGTAGAGGGCGAGGTCGATCGCTCCCTTGACCTCGTCCATCAGCTGATCGGGAGTGCAGAAGATGTGCGCGTCGTTGAGCGCGAACGAGCGCACGCGATTCATTCCCGCCAGCGTGCCCGACCGCTCGTAGCGCCAGTTGTTGCCGATCTCGGCGATCCGCAGCGGCAGGTCTCGATAGCTGCGCAGTTCGGTTTGATAGATGACGATGTGGTGCGGGCAGTTGACCGGCCGCAGCTCAAGCTCCTCGCCGTCTTCGAACTTCATCGGCGGGTACATGTACTCCGCGTAGAGCTGCGCGTGGCCGCTCTGACGGAAGAGGTCGAGTCGCGCGACGTCAGGCGTCCGAACATGTTGGTAGCCGCGCGCGAGCTCCTCGTCGACGATGAAGCGCTCGAGCTCCCGCCGGATGGTCGCGCCGTCGGGCAGCCATAGCGGAAGTCCCGGCCCAACGCGGTCGTCGACCGCAAAGAGCTTGAGGTCCTTGCCGAGCTTCTTATGGTCGCGCTTCTCCGCCTCCTCCAGGAACTTCAGGTACTCGTCGAGCTCTTTCTGTGACTGCCACGCGGTGCCGTAGATGCGGGTGAGCTGCGGTTTCTTCTCGTCGCCGCGCCAGTACGCCCCCGAAACACGCTGCAGCTTGAAAGCCTTGAGGTCCCTGGTCGAGCTCACGTGCGGACCGAGGCACAGGTCGAGAAAATCACCGGTTCGATAGACGCTGACTCCGTCACCCGAGACCTTGTCCGCGATGAGCTCGAGCTTGTAATCCTGGCCTCGCTTGCGGAACTCCTCGATCGCCTTCTCGCGCGGCAGGATCTCTTTTTCGAAAGGCCGGCCTTCCTGGGCGATTCTTCGCATCCGCGATTCGATCGCGCGCAAGTCCGATTCCGAGATCGGCTCGGCGAAATCAAAGTCGTAGTAGAAACCCGGCGGCTCTTTGATGGCCGGGCCGATGGCGTATTTGGTTCCCGGATAGAGCTCGGTGACCGCCGCAGCGAGGAGATGCGCCGTGGAGTGGCGCAGGATCTGCAATGGGTCGTCGGTCGGCTCGTGGT
>VBII01000095.1 GCA_005887735.1 Chloroflexota bacterium | reverse complement strand
GAAAGACCACGGTCGCAACCTCAGGCCTCTGTCGAGCCAGCTCGCGCTCAAGGAATTCAGCGGCGTCCAGTCTCTCGATTTCAACCGGCATCTGCCGCGCCACCTCGATGGCGCCGTCCAGCAGGCTCAACCGGTGCAGCTGGTCCGCCCAGATGGAGGCCCGCAGCGTCAGCGTGTCCGCGTCGGAAGACGGATCGAGAGGGTTGGTGTCGCAGCCTTTGCGTTCGGCGACCTCGGCCGCCCGATTCATCGGCGGCGGGACCTCGAACACGTTGACGAACTGGACCGGCGAATCGTCCGGGCCCCATCCGCCCTGAGACGACTCGTAACGGTACTGATCCCACCTCAAGTTGAGACCAGCGCTTGCTCCAAGTTCGAGGATCCGGAGCGGTAGCTGAGCGCGGTGCGCGACCTCAAGAAATCCGCCAAGAAGTGCAGCGCTGCGCCCGACCTCGTTGGTCTGACAAGGCAGGCGGACCAAACGATCGATCTTGTCGCTCTCGTCGACGAGGGCCGCACGAAACAGCGGCCACGCGGCGTCTGCGTCGCCATCGCCACCGACCGACGGGTAATGAGGCGACAGGGCAGGCACCTCGTCCAGCAGGACAAGCTGGTGCACCGCTGCCATCAAGCGCAGCGCCACCGCCGTCCTCTCGGATTCGCCTTCCATGCCTCCGAGGAGGTCCCATACGGGACCGCCGGCCATGAGGTCGGCGGTCGCCGACTCCAGCAGCGAACCGTAAAAAGGCGATCCGAGCGCGGCGCACGCGCGCGCCTGGAAGCTCAGCCAGCCGGCGACCTCGTCACGTGACGCCGGCAAGCGCGAGCTCCTCGGCGCGGTGGGCGTAGCCAGGGTGCGACGGGCGCGCGACGCGGTACCAGGCGAGTGTCTCCGCCAGGGCGTCCTCGAGCGCCGATGGTTCGAAGCCGAGCTCACGCCGCGCCCGGTCGAGCACGTAGCCGGCGGAGCGGCTTGGATCCGGTCCGTACGGTCGCGCACCCTCCGGAATCTCGGAGAAGGGCATCGGATGCAGCCGGGCCGGCTTTCCCAGCGCACGTGCGATTCCCTCGATGAGATCGCGCAGGCTCACGCCCTCGAAGGCGGCGTTGTACGCCATGTGCGTGGTGTCCTTCCGCAGGTCGCACGCGAGCGCGCACGCGAACCCGATGTCCTTGACCCAGGCGAGACCCGCCTGCCACTCATACGTTTCCGACGGCACCAGCACCGGACCGCCGTCCTCCACCCGCTGGACGTACGCGGCGATCCTCAGCGTGTGGTCGGCCGGGCCGAAAACCGCCGGTGGGCGGACAACGGTCCACGGAAAATCGGTGAGACGCGACAGCGCGGTCTCGCACCATCGTCTGCCTTCGCGGTAATCCAGCGCATCGGGTGCTTCGCCGCGGAGGGGCACGAAATCCTCCTCGCGCGCCGGCCGGCCGTGAAGGTCTGGATAGACCCCGGTCGAGACGAACACGTAGCGGTCCCCCTTGAAATGCCGGGCTACCGCTTCGACCTCATGCGGTTGATAGCAGGCCAGGTCCAGCAGCACGTCCGGCTGCGTCTGCGCCAGCGCGCGCGACAGCTGGTCCTCGTCGGTGCGGTCGAACGCGACGTAGCTCGTGAACGTGCCGTACGGCCGGTCTTTCCGCCCCGCAGCGATCGTCTCGACGCCCCGCCGCATCAGCTCCTTGCACGCGGCCACGCCGATGAACCCCGCGCCTCCCAGAACAAGAGCTCTGGTCAATCGACGTCGCGCGTGACGAAGTCGACGTCGACGGCTTCGTCCTGCCGGAGGCGCGCGGCCAGCCTGGAAGCCAGGACCACCGACCGGTGCCGGCCTCCGGTGCAACCGAATGCGACCACGAGATGCATGCGCCCCTTCTGCTGGTAGAGAGGCAGCAGCCGGCGGACGATCCTCTCCACGTCGTCGAGCAGCTCGGCCGCGGCCGGCTGCTGCATCACATAGTCGTCGACGGCTGCATCGCGGCCTGAGAGCGGCCGCAGCTCCGCCACCCAGTAAGGGTTGTCGAGGAACCTCGCGTCGACCAGCAGGGCGGCGTCGGCGGGGGCGCCGTTCTTGTAGCCGAACGCAAGGCACGTGACCAGCGGACGCTCGCGGCCCCTCAGGTGCTGCGCCAGCTCGCCTCGCTGTGCGGCCTCGATTCGGTGATGGGCCCGTTCGAAAGTTCCGCCGCTGTGGTGGTCATCTTCACCGTCGTGGACGAGGACGTATTTGATGGCACGCCGGTCCGCCTCTCGAAGGAGCTCCGCGCCGCCGTCGCTCACGCCGAGAACGAGGTCGCCGTCGCCCACGCCGTCTAGCTCTTCGATCCGCTGAAAGCCCGCGGCCTCGAAAGCCGCGACCGATTCCTCAATGCGCTCGCTACTCGCCGCTCCAATGATTACGAGCGTCACAGGGTTTCTTTCAGGCGAGACGCCAGACGTTCCGGGATGCCGAGCTTCACGATCTCGTCGACCGGCGCCTCGCGGATCGCCTGCACCGAGCCGAAGTGTCGCAGGAGCGCGCGCTTGCGCGCGGGACCGATTCCCTCGACCGAATCGAGCGGCGACGTGAGCGCCTTGCGCGACCGCACCTTGCGGTGATGCGTGATCGCAAAACGGTGCGCCTCGTCGCGGATCCGCTGGACGAGGAACATCCCGGGCGAGTTGCGTTCCTGCACGATCGGCTCCGCACGGCCAGGCGCAAAGATCTCCTCGCGTTCCTTGGCCAGGGCGAAGGTGGGAATGTCCGCGTAGCCCGCAGCCTCCAGCACCTCGAGCGCGGCGCTCAGCTGGCCCTTGCCCCCGTCGATGAGGATCAGGTCGGGCCGGCTGGTGAACGACCGGTCCCCGACGATGTCCGCCTCCTCGCGGCGCTGGGCGGACTCGAGCCGTTCGAGGCGGCGCCGCAAGATCTCCTGCAGCATCGCAAAGTCGTTCGGACCGGGCACGTACCGGATCCGAAAGTGGCGGTAGTGGTCGTTGCGAGGCCGCCCGTCTTCGAACACGACCATCGACCCGACCGCCGAGTCGCCCTGGATGTTGGAGATGTCGTAGCACTCGATTCGCTTCGGCGGGCTCTCGAGGTCTAGCGCCGCGGCCAGCGCCGCCAGCATGGGTTCCGTCCGGCTCCGGTCGTAGTCGGCCTGGATGCGCGTCTGCTCGAGCTCCTGGGCGGCCGTCTCTGCGAGCTGCATGACCAGGGCGCGCTTCCGCCCGCGTTGCGGCACCTCGAGCGTCACCGGGCGCCCGCGTTTCTCGCTCAACCAGCCTGTGATCAGCTCCGGCTCCTCGACGGGGCCGGGCAGGATCACCGAGCGCGGCACGTGGGTCGCGCTCGAGTAGTACTGCAGCATGAAACCGCGCAGCACCTCGGGCTCGGCCGCGTCGCCCGCGCCGTCGAGGGCGTGCCCGTCATGCCCGACCATCTTTCCCTGCCGCACGTAGGCGACCTCGACGAAGACGTCGTTGCCACTGCGTGCGTAGGCGACGATATCCTGGTCGTCCCTGCCGCGGGTCAGCACCTTCTGCCGGTCCGCGATGCGCTCGATCGATTGCAGCTGGTCGCGGTAACGAGCCGCGTTCTCGAAGTCGAGACGGTTGGCGGCTGCTTCCATCCTTTCCTGCAGCTCACGGACCAGGATGTCTGACCTTCCCTCCATGAAGAGGGCCACCTCGTTGATCCGCGCCTTGTAATCCTCTGAGCTGATCCGCCGCTCGCACGGGCCCGGGCATCGTTTGATGTGAAAGTCGAGGCAAACCTTGCCCTGCTTGAAGATCTCGTCCGAGCACGTGCGGAAAGGCAGCAGCTGCCGGATCGATTTCACGGTTGAGCGCAACGACGAGCGCCGTCGTTCTGCACCCGCCGCGAGTAGTGCACGCGCGGAAACTCCTCGGTGACCGGGAGCTTCAGATAGAGGTAGTTCTTGTCGTCCTTGAGCCGGATGTTGAAGCGAGGCCGGTAATTCTTGATGAGGTTGTTCTCGAGGACCAGCGCCTCGACCTCGTTGGCCGTGGTGACGAACTCGAAGTCGTTGGCCTTGCGGATGAGCTCGAACACACGCGCCGTCTGCGCGTATCCGGGCGTGAAGTAGGAGCGCAGGCGGTCGCGGAGGCGGAGCGCCTTGCCGACATAGATGACCTGGCTCCGGTTGTCCCGGAACAGGTAGACGCCCGGCGTCTCGGGAACGGCCTGCAGGCGCCGCTTGATCGTGTCTTCGAGCGTGACCGCCATCTGTATGGCCAGTTTAGGAACCCGTAAACTCGGTCCGTGAGCTCGCCGCCGCAGCCGCCCGCCTCAGGCGCAGCGCCGACCCAGATCGCGGGTCAGCAGTCGGCCCCGGCCACCTCGGTGCCGAGCACCCCGGGGCTCCAGGGCTACACGCCGTCGCGCAGCCAGACCAACAGCATGGCGGTCGTCAGCCTGATCACCGGCGCCGTCTCCGTCTTCGGACACCTCGTGCTGCCGGGCATCGGAGGCGGCACGCTCGCGCTGATCGCCATCGTCACCGGCGTGATCGCGCGCGGCGAGATCAAGCGGTCGGGCGAGCAGGGCATGTGGATGGCCACGGTCGGCATCCTCTTAGGCATCCTTCACCTGCTGGTGATCGCCCTGATCTTCATCTTTCTGATCGGAGCGATCTTCGTGATCGGGGGCTGGGCCCTACTCCACCACTAAGGCGCCCGCCGCCGGAAAACGTGGTCCGTTTTGGTCGATCACGCTTTACGATTTGCGCGATGTCTGATCAACCGACCTCACCGCCGCCTCCGCCGCAAGAGCCGACCCCGGGTCCCTACTCGTCGCCGCCCCCGCCGCCCGCGGGATACCAGCCCCCGCCCGGGACCTACCAGCCCCCGGGCACCCCGCCGCCGGTGCTGCCGACGCGGATGGCCGCAGGCGGAACCGCGGGGATCATCTCGCAGTTCACCGGCTCGGCCGGATGGGCGTGCCTGGTCGGAATCATCTGCATTGTGGTGCCCTTCGTCTTCAACCGGGTGTTCTTTTTCCTTCCCATCATCGGGCTGATCCTCGCCGCGCAGGCGATCTTCCGCAGCAAGCAG
>VBII01000096.1 GCA_005887735.1 Chloroflexota bacterium | reverse complement strand
CGACCGGCAAGGTGCAGCCGGCTGCGACGCTGCCGGTCGCGCTGGTGATGATGGAGTCGATCCGCGACTTCGTCCGCGAGACCGGTCGGCCCGTCGGCTTCAAGGCCGCCGGGGGAATCCGCACCGCCAAGCAGGCGATCGCCTACCTGGTGCTGACGTACGAGACATTGGGTCCGGACTGGATGACTCCCGACCGGCTGCGGCTCGGCGCGTCGACGCTGCTCAACGACGTGCTGATGCAGATCGACAAGGAGCGCACGGGCGCCTACCAGTCCCCGGATTACTTCACGATCGACTGATGGCGATCACCAAGAAGCAATCGACCGAGCTCGCCCGACACGTGTTCGAGTACGCGCCGGCACCCGAGTCGATCGACCACGTCAAGATCCAGCCGCGCTACGGCCTGTTCATCGGCGGCCGCATGCTCGAAAGCCACAGCAAGAAGCGCTTTCCGACGATCAACCCGGCGACCGAGACCAAGCTCGCCGAGGTAGTCGAGGCCGATGAGGTCGACGTCGACCGCGCCGTGAAGGCGGCGGACAAGGCTTTTGAGCCGTGGGCTCACCTCGCGCCGGCGCAGCGTGCCCGCTACCTGTTTCGCATCTCCCGCCTGATCCAGGAACGCTCGCGCGAGCTGGCGGTGGTTGAGACCATGGACGGCGGCAAGCCGATCAAGGAGTCACGCGACGTCGACATCCCGCTCGCCGCCGCGCACTTTTTTTACTACGCGGGCTGGGCCGACAAGCTCGAGTGGGCATTCCCCAACCGCAAGCCCAGGCCGATCGGCGTCGCGGGCCAGGTCATTCCCTGGAACTTCCCGCTGCTCATGCTGGCGTGGAAGATCGCGCCCGCCCTCGCGGCGGGCAACACGGTGGTGCTCAAGCCTGCGGAGACGACTCCGCTGTCGGCGATGGTTTTCGCGGAGATCTGCATGCAGGCGGAGCTGCCGCCCGGCGTGGTCAACATCCTCACCGGCGCGGGCAAGACCGGGTCGCTGATCGTCACTCATCCGGATGTGAAGAAGGTCGCGTTCACCGGCTCGACCGAGGTCGGCAAGCTCATCCAGCGCGCGATCGCGGGCACCGGCAAGCGGCTGACCCTCGAGCTGGGCGGCAAGGCGGCCAACATCGTGTTCGAGGACGCACCGCTCGACCAGGCCGTCGAAGGCATCGTCAACGGCATCTACTTCAACCAGGGCCATGTCTGCTGCGCGGGCAGCCGGCTCCTGGTCCAGGAGTCGATCGCCGAGCCGCTGCTCGAGAAGTTGAAGCGCCGCCTCTCCACGCTTCGCCTCGGCGATCCGCTCGACAAGAACACGGACATCGGCGCCATCAACTCGAAAGCGCAGCTCGAGAGGATCCAGGGCCTGGTGGAGTCAGGGATCGAAGAAGGCGCCGAGCTCTACCAGCCCGAATGCATCCTGCCCGAGCGCGGCTTCTGGTTCCCGCCGACGCTGTTCACCAACGTCTCGCAGTCCTACCGCATCGCTCGCGAGGAGATCTTCGGCCCGGTGCTGTCGGTGCTGACCTTCCGCACGCCGAACGAGGCGGTCGAGAAGGCGAACAACACGCCCTACGGCCTGTCCGCGGGCGTGTGGACCGACAAGGGCTCGCGGATCCTGTGGATGGCGGAGCGCATGCGCGCCGGGGTGGTGTGGGCCAACACCTTCAACCGCTTCGATCCCACCTCACCATTCGGCGGATACAAGGAATCGGGATTTGGACGCGAGGGCGGCGTCCACGGCCTGCTGCCCTACCTCGAGCTGAGCTGATGGACGTCCGCAAGACGTACAAGCTCTTCGTCAACGGCGAGTTCGTGCGCTCGGAATCCGGGCGTGCGTACCGGCCGGACGGCAACGTGAACGTGCCTCGCGGGTCGCGCAAGGACCTACGCGATGCGGTCCGCGCGGCGCGCACCGCATTCCCCGGTTGGTCGGGGCGGACGGCGATGAACCGCGGACAGATCCTCTACCGGGCGGCCGAGATGCTGGACGGCCGCGCATCGCAGTTCATCGAGCTGCTGGGCGGCGGCGCCCGCGCTCGTCGCGAGCTGGACCAGGCGGTCGAGACGCTGGTCTGGTACGCCGGCTGGACCGACAAGCTCTCCCAGGTCACCGGCACCGTGAACCCGGTCGCCGGCCCTTACTTCAACTTCACCATCCCCGAGCCAACTGGCGTCGTGGGAATCGTCGCTCCCGAAGACGAAGCGCTCGCCGGACTCGTGCGGCGCATCGCGCCGGCGCTGTGCGGCGGCAACGTGGTGGTCGCGCTCGCCGCCGAATCGCATCCGCTTGCGGCGCTCACGCTGGCCGAGGTGCTGGCCACGAGCGATCTGCCGGCCGGAGTGGTCAACATCCTCAGCGGCCAGCGAAAGGAGCTGATTCCCTGGCTCGCCGCGCACATGGACGTGAACGCGATCGATGTGGCCGGCTGCGCCGGCGACGAGATCAAGACAATCGAAGAAGCGGCGGCGGGCAACGTCAAGCGTGTGATCAAAGTCTCAGCGAATGAGCGAAGTCCTTACCTCGTCGCCGCATTCATGGAAATGAAAACCATCTGGCATCCAATCGGTGTTTGATCCCACCTAGAATTGCAAGTGCATGACTGAGGTGCTGACCCAGCAAGCCCCGAGCGAAGCCTCGAGTCTTGTGCTGGACAGAGCCCACCCCAGCGCCCCGATGATCACCTCCGCCCAAATCGCGCGGCGCGTACGCAGACTCGGCCGCCACATCTCTGACCTCTACGCCGACATCGATACACCGCTCGTGATGGTCGTCATCCTCAAGGGCGCCACGGTCTTTGCGGCCGACCTTCTGCGCAGCCTGAGCATCCCGGCCGAGCTCGAGTTCGTTCGCGCATCGAGCTATCCGACCGGTACGTCGAGCAACGGCAGGCTGCACCTCGCCCACATGGTGGAAGGGCCGCTGGTCGGGCGGCATGTGCTCCTCGTCGAGGACATCATCGACTCGGGCGTCACCGTCAACGCGGTGGCGAGGCGCATCCAGAAGCTTGGCGCGGCGTCGGTCCGGCTGGCCGCGCTGCTCGACCGCCCGGCGCGGCGCTACGGCCTCGACTACGCCGGGCTGTATCGCGAGCTCCCGCACATCTATTCGCTGACATAGCGTCTCCGTATCTCGGCTGGAAGAAGGCCGAGCTGCACTGCCACCTCGATGGCGCGGTGCGAATTTCCACTGCGGAGGAGCTTTCCGGGAGGACGGGTCTTCGAATGGTCGCCCCCGACGACTGCCCAAGCCAGGCCGAGTACATCAAGTACTTCGACGACGCCATCGCAGGCATGCAGACAGAGGAGGCGCTGGAGCGCATCGCCTACGAGCTGTGCGTCGACTCGGCAGCAGAGAACATCGATTACCTCGAGGTCCGGTGGGCGCCCCGCCTGCATCTCCAGCGCGGCCTGACCCTCGCGGGGGTCATCAGCGCGGTGCTGAGGGGCCTGACCGATGCGCCATCAAAAGCCGTCGCGATCG